>CAXSGT010000024.1:15579-25266 GCA_964236835.1 uncultured Polaromonas sp. | reverse complement strand
CGTAAACCGGCCGCGGTGGTCGTTTCCATCCACGCTGACGCTTGGCAGCGGTCAACGGCATGCATCGCGGCTATCAGGCGGAAATAAAAAAGGCTGACATCAAGTGTCAGCCTTTCGATTCCCTAAGCGGTCTTTGCTTAGTTGCGGTCCTGCCGGGTCGCACGCGGCGGCGGCACATAAACCGGTGGCGGTGGCGGTGGTGGCGCTGGCGCTGCCACTGGCGGCGGCGGAGCGACAACCACAGGCGCAGGCGGTGGCGGAGGTGGCGGCGACGCCACAGGCACGTAGGTGGTTTGCGCCACCGGCCTTTGCATTATTCCGCCGAAACGATAGATCAAGCCGACCGACGCCATGTCGATATAGCCCTTGTTTCTCGCTGGGTCGTTGATCCGGTAGCGTTCGATCTCACCGCGAATCGACAGCGCCGGCGTAAAGGCGTATTCGGCGCCAAGGCCGAACTTCACGTTGGTGTCGTTGTTGCGCGAGTCGAAGTTGCCCAAGGCGATGTTGCCGGTTCTGGCGAAGCTGGACCGGGTTTGCGCATAGGCGGCGCCGACGCGGCCGAAGACGGAAAACCGGTCGCCGATCGGCACGATGCCGACCAGGTCGAGATTGAGCCCCCTGACCTTGGTCTCGCCGGCAAAGCTTCCCGCCGGGAACGTGGTCACGCCGTAGTTGAGCTTGCCGAGATCGAAGTAGCCGCCTTCGATCGCGAAGTTGCGGTGAAGCTGGTAGCCGCCGAAAAGCTTGTAGCCGGTGTCGTGCTTGTCTTCGGAACTCGAGTTGACCCGGAAGCCCTGGCCCGCGAGCGAGCTGCTGAGTCTGTCGTTGTTGAAGTCAGTGTAGGTGCGGCCCACATTGCCGCCGACGTACCAGCCCGGCGCGTTGTCGGCGATAGCCGAAGCGCTCGACACGGCGCCGAGCACAGCCAGCGCCATCAGGCTTAGTTTGCGTGCGTTTAAAGAAATTCCTGGTGAAGTCATCGTTTCTCCTTGGAGGTTTAAAAAGAAGTTTGTGAAATTAATCCGGTGAGTATGTATTTGACCAAGCTTTGCCGCTGTAGGACAGTTCAGTGTTTAATAAAAACAACACTGCAAGGTATCTCTTGTTTATTGCCAGAAGTAACTGCCCTGTCAGCAACACGATCAGGATGGTGCTTCACATCCAGTGTCCGACTATGCGTAGCCGGGCCGCGCCACGAATTGATTAATGACGACGCGCTCAAATTATTTAGATGGAACACGCATCTTTGTAGATGGAACTTGCCTAATATGCTATATAAATGATAGTAATTTGCCAAGCTGCCTAAAAACCGATTCGCGAATCGCGTCTGACTTTTGCAAGCTGGGCGGCAGCGACCTAAATCGTTCTGGGCTTGAAGGGCTGGCTAAACTCCTCAATTGACAGTAGCAGCGCACCTTATTGCGTATCTTTGTAATTACCCTGATATTAGGTAACACCATGAGTTTGATTCCCGTCACCATTCTTACCGGCTTTCTAGGTTCGGGCAAAACCACGCTGCTCAAGCGCATTCTGACCGAGGTACATGGACAGAAGATCGCCGTCATTGAGAACGAGTTCGGCGAGGAAAACATCGACAACGAAATCCTCGTCAACGACACCCAGGAAAACATCATCCAGATGAACAACGGCTGCATTTGCTGCTCGATCCGTGAAGACTTGCGCGATACGCTGCAGTTGCTGGCCACGAAAAAACGCAAGGGACAGCTCGATTTCGACCGGGTGGTCATCGAGACCACCGGACTGGCCGACCCCGGCCCGGTAGCGCAGACTTTTTTCATGGACGAAGAGATTGCCGAGCAGTATTTGCTTGACTCGATCCTGACGCTGGTCGATGCCAAGCATGCGCCAACACAACTCGACGAGCGCCAGGAGGCGCGCCGCCAAATCGGTTTCGCCGACCAGATTTTCATCAGCAAAACCGACCTGGTGGCCGAGAACGAAGTCCAGGCGCTGATGCACCGCCTGACGCACATGAACCCGCGCGCACCGCAAAAAGCCGTGCATTTCGGCGAGGTCGCGATTGCCGACGTGTTCGACCTGCGCGGTTTCAACCTCAACGCCAAACTGGACATCGACCCGGATTTCCTTAAAGCCGATGAACCTGAGGCGCACAACCATAGCGATCATGAACACGGCGGACATTGCGACCATCCGTCCCATGCCGCGACGCCGGCCAGCCAGGGCCATCACCATCACCATGACGATGATGTCAAAAGCTTCGTGTTCCGCTCTGACAGGCCTTTCAGTGCCGCCAAGCTCGAAGATTTTCTGGGCGCGATCGTCAATATCTATGGTCCGCGCATGCTGCGTTATAAAGGTGTGCTGAATATGCAGGGTACCGAGCGCAAGGTGATTTTTCAGGGCGTGCATCAACTGATGGGTAGCGACCTGGGGCCGGCCTGGAGCGAAGGCGAAAGTAAGACCAGCAAGATGGTGTTTATCGGCATCGACTTGCCGAAAGACATTTTTCTCCAAGGTCTGGAGCAATGCCTGGTTTAACGAGAATTTCAAGGATTTTGATGTCTTATCGCCTTGCTTGCCAGCCAGCCATTACAATCGCGCGCCAACCTCAATCAGGGCATAGGGCCGGCTGCCATGGCCCTTGGCAAACCAGCGGTTTGAAAGACAACTGCAAACCGGCTTCAGAGGAGACATCGTGAACGCCCCGGAAAAAAAGTTACCTGTTTTAGCCAGCGCCAAAACAATGCCTGCGGTGGTGGCCAAAATTGCGGCCGAGCCTATAAAAAAGGCGGCATCTTCTGTCCCCAGGAAACCTGCCGCCGTGTCTGCCAAGCCCGGGGTCGAGGCTGCGGCCAACAAGGCTGTCGCCAAGGCGGCAATCCGCCCCTCGGTTGCAAAAGACGGCAAGGCAGTCAGCACAGCCGACAGCGTATCGCCCAGAGCTTCCACTGCCGCACCGGCTCTGGCCCCGGTGCGCATGGCTTCGGCGCCGTTGAAACCAGGGCGCAGAAGCTCGGCCCGCACCGCCGTTCAGACACCGACGTCGCTGCCGATGCTGCCCACGCATGCGCCTGACGCAGCCAAAGCCAGTTATTCCACCATGGCCGAACGCGTAATCGCACCGCACGCCCAGGCGGCAGCTCCCAAAGATCCCAAGCTCGCTGATAACTGGAAAACCAAATCCGCCGACCGCTTGGATGACGAGGAAGTCAAGGCCATGCCCGACTCCGAGTACATGAATGAAACCCAGCTCGCTTTTTTTCGCCACAAGTTGGCCACGCTTAAGCAGGACATTCATAAAAGTGCCGGTGAAACGACTGAACACCTGCGCGAGGATGCCGCCGTGGTGCCTGATCCCGCCGACCGTGCCACTATCGAGGAAGAGCACGCACTGGAGTTGCGAACCCGCGACCGCGAGCGCAAGCTGCTCAAGAAAATCGAGCAGTCGATTGCGCGTATTGATACGGGCGACTATGGCTACTGCGATGAAACCGGCGAGCCCATCGGCGTGGGCCGCCTGATCGCACGTCCGACCGCCAATTTGTCATTGGAAGCACAGCAGCGCCGGGAACTCAAGCAGAAAATGTTTGGTGATTGAGCTGCGGCTTGTCGCACAACGGTTTCGATCGCCCTGCATGTCCAAAGACGCTACCTCATTAGGCTTATTTTCAAAGCTGGTCAAATTCGTCCGGAATCCGGCGACAAGCTGGACCGAACTCGATTCTCTTCAAACCGACAAGGACGATCTGGTCAGCAAGCAGCTGCTCAAGGAGATGATCGAGCGCAAACGACGCAACGATTTTGTCCGCAAGCGCGAATTCGACCTGCTGCGCAAATTGCGCAAGCTCGAAGTCTTGTCAGAGGTGGTGCTCGACAGGGAGGGAAGGCCGTCATTCTTCCAAAGCAGCATGGCTCCCAAAGTCGATGATCGTGCAGGCACGCTCAAGAAGATCGACGAAATTGAGGCACAAATGTCGATGCAATGGTGGAAAACCAAAAACAACACCATCACAGGCGACGCGGTCGCTGCCTCGTCGCTGCGAGACAAGGGTGCTGTCAGTGAAATCCTCCCTGCGGCGCAAAATATTTCACCTTTGGCGAATCAACCCATGGTGGCTGCCGGATTATCGCTGACCGGAGCAAAAGTCGAGCCATCGCTTGCTCCCTTGCTGGATGATCTGTTCGCGATCCCTGGGCAACAAACCGCCAAAATCAAGCCTTCTCATACAGACGGTGCTTATGACAGCAGTGTGCCTCTTTTTGTCGGCTCCACGCCTATAGAGCAGGGCATGCTTGCGCATGATGCGGAACTCGAGGAAACCGCTATTTTGTTTGCCAACGGCGACAACGCCGGCGCAGAGGCGGGTTTGCTGGAAATTCTTGCGCCTGGCGCCATTCGTGGCGATCATATGGATACCTGGCTGGCTTTATTTGATCTGTACCGCGCCACAGGCGAGCAAGACAAGTTCGAAACCGCAGCAATCGACTTTATTGAATGTTTTGACCGTTCTCCGCCACAGTGGTTTTCACTTCCCGACATCATGAAGGCGTTGGTCAAGCCGAGTGATAAATCGACTCGTGGTCCTGTCGCCGACTGGATTTGCCCTTCTGTGGTCGGCTTGCAAACCGTTGCTGCGCTTAATGCGGCGATGGCACGGGCGGCCATGCCATGGCGTCTTGATTGGAGCAACCTCAAAACTATTGAAACCGCTTCCCTTGAACCTTTGTCCAAGGTATTTGCCGTCTGGGCGAATGAACCTGTGCTACTGCAGTTTCTAGGCGATGAACAATTGCAAAAAGTGCTGCTCAATGCAACACCATCAAATCAGCCCAGCGTCGATCAACGGTGGTGGTTATTGCGTATGGAAATGTTGCGGGTAATTCATCGACCCGATGATTTTGAACTCGCAGCGCTCGATTTTTGTGTAACTTACGAGCTTTCTCCCCCATCCTGGAAAAGCGCCCGCTGCCGGTACAAATCGATTGATGCACAGGGCGACATCATGGGCAGCCAAACCATTATTGGTGAGCCTTCCCATGAGCCGGTGCATTCCACTTTAAATTTGCTGGAAGGGGAACCTTGGCCCGGAGTGCAAGGTTTGCAGCCTGGGCATTTTCTGGCGGTAGAGCTTTCAGGCCATGTTCAAGGCGACGCCACGGCCGCTCTTAACACGCTGGAAGAGCGGCTTATGGGCGCCAATATGATGCAAATTGGCTGCGCCAACCTGATTCGCGTTGATTTTTCGGCAGCGGGCACGCTTTTGAACTGGGTTTCGGCGCGTCATGCGGAAAATCGTTCGATTCAATTTTGCGAAGTCAATCGCTTGGTGGCTGCATTTTTCAATGTGATTGGCATCACGGAATATGCAAAAGTGGCGGTTCGCACCGATTAAAAATCGATGCGATGGCGTTCGACAAAAATACCTTGTTTCGCTAGCACTTGCGGGCAAAAATCTAAAATATTATTTTTAGTTACATTTTAGATTTAAATTTAATTTTTATTATTTAAAATACAATATAATTTTGCGCCTTTAAAAAAACTCACTACAAAAAAATTGAAAATTATATCTGGCGTACGGCGGTACTAAATTTCGAAGGCATATCGAGTCTTCACCTTTCGACAGAGACGCTATATTTTTCGTAGCTATCTGTAT
Source organism: uncultured Polaromonas sp. (assembly GCA_964236835.1). Taxonomy (GTDB): domain Bacteria; phylum Pseudomonadota; class Gammaproteobacteria; order Burkholderiales; family Burkholderiaceae_C; genus Polaromonas. Next base: position 19,627 of record CAXSGT010000024.1, on the reverse strand, counting down.
ATACCCATTCAACAGCTTGAGCGTTTGCCTTCTTATGATGGCATAGCATGCCGACTGTATTTCCCCCAAATAGTGTGCAGATTTCATACTTGGGGAAGAGTTGCGCCAATTTTATGAAAATCAAGCAACTTAAACACAGCCATCTTAAGAAATTACTTTCAATTAATAAGCTAAGTTATTAATTTAAAAGACTTTAATTTTTTTCAACGACACTTTTGGACCATTTGTCTAAGTGATTGATTTCATTGAAAAAATTTGTTTCAAATTTCTGACTAAATCAAGGTTCCCTGCTACAGTGGGAGGAGGTGCAAATAAGTGGTGAAAAGTGTTTTCTGAAGGTTTAAACCGGTGTTTCAAGGTGCTTCATTTCTGGCTCTCGACGCCAAAGGCAGGCTTTCAGTGCCGACTCGGCATCGCGACTTGCTGCGAACCACTTACTCGAGCCAGCTAACCCTCACCAAGCATCCGCACGGTTGCCTCATGATTTTTCCGCACGACGAATGGGAAAAGTTTCGTGATCGTGTTGTTTTGCTGCCGATGCAGGCGCAATGGTGGAAGCGAATTTTTCTAGGCAATGCGATGGATGTCGGCATGGATGCAACCGGCCGCATTCTCGTTTCGCCAGAACTTCGCCATACCGCCGGCATTAGCAAGGAAACCGTTTTGTTGGGTATGGGAAGCTATTTCGAGCTTTGGGATGCCGCGACTTACACGGCACAGGAGGCCGAGCAGATGAAGGCCGAGATGCCTGAGGTGTTCAAGGATTTTTCATTCTGAAAGCAGATGTGAAAGATATCTGGACGCACCGGACTGTGTTGCTCGATGAAGCGCTTGAAGCGCTTCAGGTGAAAGCGAACGGCCATTACATTGATGCGACGTTCGGCCGGGGCGGCCATTCACGCGCTTTGCTGTCGCAGCTGTCGAAGCTCGGACGCCTGACGGCGTTCGACAAAGACCCTGAAGCGGTCGCCGAGGCGCGCTCCATCGCTGACCCGCGCTTTTCAATCCGTCATGAAGCGTTCAGTCAGCTGGCGCGTTTGCCGCCCGCCAGCGCAGCCGGCGTGCTGCTGGACTTGGGCATGAGCTCTCCTCAGATCGATAATCCGCTGCGCGGTTTTTCTTTCCGCCAGGAGGGTCCGCTGGACATGCGGATGGACACCACGCGCGGTCAAAGCGTCGCCCAATGGCTGGCCGACGCTTCCATTGAAACCATGACCGACGTGATCCGTGACTATGGAGAAGAGCGCTTTGCCGGGCAGATTGCAAAAGCCATCGACCGTCGCCGGCGCGAGCAGGGTGCGATTCGCGGCACCACCGAGCTGGCCGAAGTCGTTGCCAGCGTCGTCAAAACCCGTGAGCCCGGCAAAGATCCCGCGACGCGCACTTTCCAGGCGTTGCGGATTTTTATCAATGACGAACTCGAAGAGCTGCGGCAGGCGCTCGATGCGTCATTGAAGGTTTTGCAGCCCGGCGGGCGCCTGGTGGTAATCAGCTTCCATTCCTTGGAGGACCGCATCGTGAAGCAATTCATTGCGGCCCATTCGCGCGAGGTGTTCGACCGGCGCGCTCCTTTTGCGATGCCGCAAGTCATGCGGCTCAACGCCTTGGAGCGCATCAAGCCCAAGGCAAACGAGGTGGCGGGCAACCCCCGCTCCCGCAGCGCGGTCATGCGTGTGGCGCAGCGCTGCGAAGAAGCGACGACATGAGCTGTGCTGGTCGCTTTTTCATTGAGCTGGGGATTGCCGCTTTCATCCTAGAGGCAAGCCGATGGCCCGCCTGAATCTGCTTCTCTTGCTAGCCGTATTGGTCAGTGCGCTGTATCTGATCCGTACCCAGTATGAGTCTCGCCGTCTTTATGTGGAACTGGAAAAAGCTGTTGCTCAAAGCCGGAAAATAGAAACCGAGCGCGAACGCCTGCAGGTTGAAAAACGAGCAGAAGCCACACCTTTGAAGATTGAAAAGCTTGCCCGGGAGCGTCTGCAGATGCGTACGGCAACTCCTGCCATCACCCAGTATGTCAACTACATGGCGCAAGCCGGGCAGAAGGCGCGGCATGAGTAAAAGCATTCTCTACACATCGAGCCCTTTGCTGGCGAGCAAAACACCTGTCTGGCGCAGCAAATTCATTGTTGCTTGTATCGCGCTGGCATTCGCCGGGCTGGCTGTCAGAGCAGGTTACATCCAAGTTTATGCCAATGCGTTTTTTCAGCGCCAGGGTGAAGTCAGGTTTGCCAGAACGCTCGAATTGCCGGCGAACCGCGGCCGGATTCTGGACCGCAATGGCCTGATACTGGCTTCGAGCGTGCCGGCGTCAAGCATCTGGGCCATCCCCGAAGACGTTGAAGCCAGTCCGGGCCAGCTTGCGCAACTCGCTAGGCTGCTCGAAATGCCGCTGGCCGAGCTGAACAAGAAACTCGGCAATGAAGACAAAAGCTTTGTCTGGGTCAAAAGGCAGCTTGACGAGCCGGTTGCGCAAAAAATCGCTGCCATGGGCATCAAGGGCATTTACCAGCGCAAGGAATACAAGCGCAAATACCCCGAGGGCGAAACGATTGCGCACGTGGTCGGTTTCACCAATGTGGAAGACCATGGACAAGAAGGCATCGAGCTGACTTTCGACAAGCAACTCGCCGGCAAGGCCGGTTCACGGCGCGTCATCAAGGACCGCCTGGGCCGTGTCGTCGAGGGCGTCGGCGAGCAGGTTCCGCCCGTCGAAGGCAAGGATATCCAGTTGAGCGTGGATAGCAAGGTGCAGTTTTTTGCGTTCCAAAAACTGCGCGACGCTGTGATCGCCCACAAGGCCAAGGCAGGCAGCGTGGTCGTGCTCGATACCATCACCGGCGAGGTGCTGGCACTTGCCAATTACCCGAGCTATGTTCCGGACAGACGGCAGAACCTGACCGGCGAGCAGCTGCGCAACCGCGCTATTACCGACACCTTCGAACCCGGCTCGACGATGAAGCCCATTACCGTGGCGATGGCGCTCGAAGCCGGCCGCGTGAGGCCGCAAACCCTGATCGAAACCGGTCCGGGACGCTTCAGCCTGGGCGGCTTTACTATCAGCGACACCCACAACTACGGAACGCTCACGGTTGAAGGGGTGATCCAGAAATCGAGCAACGTCGGCGCATTGAAAATCGCGCAAAAAATGACACCCCATGAAATGTGGGATACCTATGTGGCGCTCGGCTATGGCCAAAAGCCTCAGATCCAGTTTCCCGGAGCGGTCACCGGGCGGCTGCGGCCCTGGAAAAGCTGGCGTCCGGTCGAGCAGGCCACCATGGCCTACGGCTATGGACTTTCGGCTTCGCTGTTCCAGATGGCGCATTCCTACACCTCATTTGCGCATGATGGGCAAATCATTCCGGTCACCATGCTCAAGAGCGGCGAGCCCGCCGTCGGCATCAAGGTATTTTCCGCCGAGAACGCGCGTGCGGTGCGCCGCATGCTCCAGATGGCCGCCGCGCCCGGCGGCACCGGCCCGTTGGCGCAGACCGTCGGCTATTCGGTCGGCGGAAAGTCCGGCACCGCGCACAAGCAGGTCGGCAAAGGTTATGCCAGCAACAAGTACCGTGCCTGGTTCACCGGCATGGCGCCGATCGAGGCGCCACGCATCATCGTCGCGGTCATGATCGATGAGCCGAGCAATGGCAAATACTTCGGCGGCATTGTCGCCGCCCCGGTTTTCAGCGAAGTTGTCCAGCAGACGCTGCGCATGATGGGCGCGCAACCCGATATCAGCGTCAAGCCGCAGATCGTGACGCAGCCGGTGGAGGAGTCGTTTTGACCCTGCATCTTCAAACGCCCGAACAGGCGGCGCGATGGCTGAAGGAGCGTGTCTGCGGCAGCCTTTACGCCGACAGCCGCGAGGCAGGGGTGGGCGACGGATTCATCGCCTGGCCCGGCGCGGCAACCGACGGCCGCAAGTATGTCGGCGCGACGCGCGCCGCAGGCGTGAGCGCCTGCCTGGTCGAGCGCGATGGCGTTGAAGCTTATGGTTTTGACGATGAAGGCGTGGCAACGTACCAGGGCCTCAAAGCCGCCACCG
>CAXSGT010000024.1:0-15569 GCA_964236835.1 uncultured Polaromonas sp. | reverse complement strand
GACCCATTGCCGCGGCTTATTTCGAGACGCCCAGTCAGCATCTGCAGGTGCTGGCGGTCACCGGAACCAATGGCAAGACCAGCACGGCGTGGTGGCTGGCGCAGGCAATGGGCCGACTAGGTCGCAGCTGCGGCATGGTCGGGACCCTGGGAATCGGCGAGATCGGTGAAGTGGTTTCCAGCGGGTTGACGACGCCCGACCCGGTTTTGCTGCAGCAGCAATTGCGCCGCTTCGTCGAGAAAGGCCTTGCGGCCTGCGCGCTGGAAGCATCGTCCATCGGCATCGAGGAAGGCCGTCTCGATGCGACGCGCATACGGCTTGCGATTTTCACCAACTTCACGCAGGACCACCTCGACTATCACGGGTCGATGCACGATTATTGGCAAGCCAAGGCCAGGCTGTTCAGCTGGCCAGGCCTGCGGGCGGCGGTCATCAACCTGGACGATGCCAAAGGCGTCGAGCTCTGCGCCAAGCTGAACGCCACGGCGCCGGCGCTGGACATCTGGACGTTTTCCTGCGCCGTTCCCGCGCGGCTGCAAGCGCAGGCAATCGAACACGCAGCGCATGCGCTGAGTTTCGATGTGGTCGAAGGCCTGGAGCGGCACAGAATTTCGGCGCCGACGATCGGCTTGTACAACGTGTCCAATCTGCTGGGCGTGATGGCCGCCTTGCGCGCTTTGGGTGTGCCACTGGCCGATGCGGCGCAAGCCTGCGGCGATTTGTCGCCGGTGCCGGGGCGCACCGAAGCGTTGTCGGCACCGGGCCGGCCGCTGGTCGTCATCGATTACGCCCATACGCCCGATGCGCTTGAGAAAGTCCTTGAGGCGCTCAAGCCGGTGGCGCTAAGCCGCAGCGGACAGCTCTGGTGCGTCTTTGGCTGCGGCGGCGACCGTGACGCCGGTAAACGCCCGTTGATGGGAGCGGTCGCGAAAAAAAATGCCGATCAGCTGGTGCTGACCAGCGACAACCCGCGCACTGAAGACCCCCTGGCCATCATTGAGCAGGTGTTGCACGGAGTGGACGATCCGCGCGCGGTGTTCGTGCAGGTCGACCGGGCCGCCGCGATTGCGCAGGCGCTCGCACTGGCGCGGCCGAACGACGTGGTGCTGCTGGCGGGCAAGGGACACGAAAGCCACCAGGAAATAAACGGCACCAAGTTCGCGTTTTCCGATCGGCAGCATGCAGCGGCCGCCCTGGCGCTGCGCGCGAAGGCGGAGGTCGCCGCATGATGAGCTTGCAGCAAGCCTTGCGCTGGATTCCATCGGCCCGAATGCTCGGTGACGGCGCGGTGATGCTGGCGCGCGTGCACAGCGATTCCCGCACGCTCAAGGCCGGCGATTTCTTCGTCGCGCTCCGGGGCGAGCATTTTGACGCTCACGACTTCTTGCCGCAGGCCAAGGCGCACGGCGCGGCGGCGGCAATCGCCGAACATGGCTTGCTGGATGCGGGCTTGCCCGGTCTGGAAGTCGCTGACACCAAACTGGCGCTCGGCCAGATGGCGGCCAGCTGGCGCTCGCAATTTGGCTTGCCGCTCGTCGCCGTCACCGGAAGCAATGGCAAAACCACGGTCACGCAGATGATCGCGGCGATTCTGCGGGCCTGGCGCCCGGCGAATGCGTTCGCGACCGAAGGCAATTTCAACAATGACATCGGCGTGCCGCTGACGCTGCTGCGCCTGCGGGCGTCGCACCAGGCGGCGGTGGTCGAACTGGGCATGAATCATCCCGGAGAAATCGCTTATCTTGCGGCGATGGCCCGGCCCACGGTGGCGCTGGTCAACAACGCCCAGCGAGAACATCTGGAGTTCATGGCGACGGTCGAGGCGGTCGCGCGCGAAAACGGCTCTGTGCTGGAATTCCTGGAGGCAGACGGCAGCGCGGTTTTCCCGGCCGATGACGCGTACACCCCACTTTGGCGCGGCTTGGCAGGGGCGCGGCGGGTGCTGACTTTCGCGTTGTCGGGCGCTGCCGACGTGACTGCCAGCGCGATCTGGAGTGGCGAAGCCTGGCAAGTGGCCGCGAAGACGCCGGCTGGCGCTCTCGATTTTGCGCTGCGGGTCGCCGGCCGGCACAATGTCAAAAATGCCTTGGCCGCCACGGCCTGCGCGCTTGCCGCCGGTGTGGGCCTGCCTTGTATCGCCGCGGGCCTGTCATCGTTCGCCCCGGTCAAGGGACGCTCGCGCGCTGTGGCAGTGCAGTCGCAAGGGCGCCGGCTGACGCTAATCGACGATAGCTACAACGCGAATCCCGACTCGATGCAGGCCGCCATCGAAGTGCTTGCCGAGCTGCCTGGGCCGCGCTTGCTGGTCATGGGCGACATGGGGGAAGTCGGCGACCAGGGGCCGCGGTTTCATGCCGAGGCCGGACAGCAGGCGCATGCATTCGGAATTGAAAAGCTTTTCACATTGGGCGCGCAGTCGAAGGAAGCGGCGGTGGCTTTCGGCCAGGGCCGCCATTTTGCCGACATGGCCGAGCTTGCGCGCGCCGTGGTCGCGGAGTTGCCGCAGGCTGCCAGCATTCTGGTGAAAGGTTCCCGTTTCATGAAGATGGAGCGGGTGATCGAGGCTGTGACAAGCGGCGCCGATCAAATGCGCCAGCCGCTGCGGAAAGCGCCCCATGCTGCTTAGCCTGGCCCAGTGGCTGCAAACGCTTTCGCCCGACCTGGGTTTTCTGCGGGTGTTTCAGTACCTGACCCTTCGCGCCGTCATGGCCGCACTGACCTCGCTGATGATCGGTCTGCTGGCCGGCCCGTTCGTGATTCGACAGCTCGTTTCGCTCAAGATCGGCCAGCCCATCCGCGAGTACGCGATGCAGACGCATCTGAGCAAAAGCGGAACGCCGACCATGGGCGGCGTGCTGATCTTGTTGGCGATCGGCATTTCGACGCTGCTGTGGTTCGACCTGTCGAACCGCTTCGTCTGGATTGTGCTGATCGTCACCCTGGGTTTTGGCGCCATCGGCTGGGTCGATGACTGGCGCAAAGTGGTGCTCAAGGACCCCGAAGGCATGGGCTCGCGCGAGAAATACTTGTGGCAGTCCGCCATCGGGCTGGTGGCGGCGCTCTACCTTGTGTTCAGCATTTCCGAAAGCTCCAATCTGCGCGTGATCGAGCTGTTCATGAACTGGGTGCGCTCGGGCTTCGATGTCAACTTGCCCCCCAAGGCGGGTTTGCTTGTGCCCTTCGTCAAGGAAATAAGCTACCCCCTGGGCGTATTCGGTTTTGTCATCCTCACCTACCTGGTCATCGTCGGTTCCAGCAACGCCGTCAACCTGACCGACGGGCTCGATGGGCTGGCCATCATGCCGGTGGTGATGGTCGGCTCGTCGCTGGGCGTTTTCGCCTATGTGACAGGCAGCTCCGTTTACTCTAAATACCTGCTGTTTCCGCATATTCCTGGCTCGGGCGAATTGCTGATTTTTTGCTCGGCGATGACTGGCGCCGGGCTGGCGTTTCTGTGGTTCAACACGCATCCGGCGCAGGTCTTCATGGGCGATGTCGGCGCGCTGGCGCTGGGCGCCGCGCTGGGAACCATCGCCGTCATCGTGCGCCAGGAAATCGTGCTGGCCATCATGGGCGGCATTTTTGTTGTCGAGGCGCTTTCGGTGATGCTGCAGGTGAGCTGGTTCAAATACACCAGGCGGCGCTATGGCCAGGGGCGCAGGCTGCTGCAGATGGCGCCGCTGCATCATCATTTCGAGAAATCCGGCTGGAAGGAAACCCAGGTCGTTGTCCGGTTCTGGATCATCACCATGCTGCTGTGTCTGGTGGGCCTTTCAACGCTCAAGCTGAGATGAAAAACCTGGCGCAAAAAAACATTTTGATCTTGGGCTTGGGCGCTTCGGGTCTGGCGATGGCGCGCTGGTGCGTTCGCTGCGGCGCGCAGGTCATCGTGGCTGATACACGGCCCGCGCCGCCGCAGCTGGCGGCGCTGCGGGCCAGCGTGCCGACCGCAAAATTTATCAATTCCCGGCTGGACGCGGAGCTGCTGGCGGGCACTGCCTTCGATCTGGTGCTCAAAAGTCCGGGTCTGTCGCCCGCTTCGGTCAGCGGCGTCATGTCCGCGGCAGCGGTCCGCGCGATTCCCTGCGGCAACGAGCTCGGCGTGTTCGCGCAGGCGCTGGCCGATCTAAAAAACGATCAGGCTTATGCGCCCAAGGTCATAGCCATTACCGGGACGAATGGCAAGACCACGGTGACTTCGCTGGCCGGCCAGCTTATCGGGCGCGCAGGCAAATCGGTGGCCATGGCCGGCAATATCGGCCCGGCGCTGCTCGATAGCCTGATTGAAAAGCTCGATCATCAGAGGGGCGATGAAGTTTTGGCCTTGCCCGAGGTCTGGGTGCTGGAACTGTCGAGTTTTCAGCTCGAAGGCGTCAAGAACTTCGAGCCCACCGTGGCAACCGTCCTCAACATCAGCCAGGACCACCTTGACTGGCACGAAACCCTGCCAGCGTATATCGCCGCCAAAGTGAATGTCTACGGCCATGGCGCCCTAATGCTGCTCAACCGCGATGATCCCTTGGTGATGGCGGCGCTGCCCGCCCGGCTCAAAGGCAGCCAGGCGCGCGGCTACCTGACGTTCGGCGGCGATGAGCCCAGGCGCGCGGGCGACTATGGCGTTGAAGCGGTCAATGGCATGGACTGGCTGGTGCGGGCAGCAAAGGCCGATGACGCCGTCGCCAAGCGCGGCAAGGCCGAAGAAGCGCTGCACATCCAGCGCCTGATGCCGCTGCGGGCGCTGCGTATCCACGGCCGTCACAACGCGACCAATGCGCTGGCCGCACTCGCCCTGGCGGTCGCGGTCGGCTGCCCGCTTGCGCCCCTGCTGCATGGCTTGCGCGACTATCGGGGCGAGCCGCACCGGGTGGAGTCGGTCGCGGTGCTGAACGAAGTCGAGTACTTCGATGACAGCAAGGGCACCAATGTCGGCGCTACCGCCGCCGCTCTGGCCGGCCTGGGCGCCGAGCGCAAGCTGGTGCTGATTCTGGGCGGCGAAGGCAAGGGGCAGGATTTTGCGCCGCTGGCCGACCCGGTGTCGCGCCATGTCCGGGCTGTGGTCCTGATAGGCCGCGACGCTCGCGTCATCAAGGCCGCGCTGCAACACGTGCAGGTGCCGCTGCTGGACGCCGCTTCGATGGATGAGGCGGTCGGCCTGGCCGCAAGGCACGCCAAGTGCGGCGACGCTGTCCTGATGTCGCCCGCCTGCGCCAGTTTCGACATGTTCGACAACTACGCGCATCGCGCACAGGCCTTTCGTGATGCGGTGCGGGGCTTGGCGCACGAAGTGGGCGCGGTTTCATGATGGCGACCAAGCGACTATCGGGCTGGTTCTCGGGCGTCGGCAAGACCGCCTCGGACGCGCTGCCGGTCCGGCTGGGCGGCCACAGCCTTCCCGGAACGCTGGCCACGCCGGTCCGCATGTCGGGGCTCGACTGGGCGCTGGTCTGGGTGATGGCGGCATTGCTGATGTGGGGCCTGGTCATGGTGTATTCGGCATCGGTCGCAATGCCCGACAACCCGAAATTCGCACGCTATGCGCATACCCACTTTCTGACGCGGCATGTGCTGTCGCTGTGCGTCGCTTTCATTGCGGCGATGCTGGCGTTTCAGGTTCCGCTGTCGAGCTGGGAAAAAATCGCGCCCTGGCTGTTCCTGGGCTCGCTCGCGCTGTTGGGGCTGGTGCTGATTCCGCTTATCGGCAAGGGCGTCAACGGCGCGCGCCGCTGGATTGCGCTCGGTTTTATGAACTTTCAGCCTTCGGAGCTGGCGAAATTTGCCGTGTTGCTTTATGCGGCGAACTACATGGTGAGAAAAATGGAAGTCAAGGAACGCTTCTTTCGCGCCGTGCTGCCGATGGCGTTCGCGGTGGGCATCGTCGGCGTGCTGCTATTGGCCGAGCCCGACATGGGCGCCTTCATGGTGATTTCGGTCATCGCCATGGGAATACTGTTTCTGGGCGGGGTCAATGCCCGCATGTTTTTCGTCATCGCGGCCGTGGTGGTGGTCGCCTTCGGCATGATGGTGATGTTCAGCGAATGGCGGCGTGAACGGATTTTTGCCTATATGGACCCCTGGAACGAAAAATATTCCATGGGCAAGGGCTACCAGCTTTCGCATTCGTTGATCGCCTTCGGCCGCGGTGAAATCTTTGGCGTCGGGCTCGGCGGCAGCATCGAAAAACTGCATTGGCTGCCGGAAGCGCATACCGACTTTTTGATGGCCGTGATCGGCGAGGAGTTCGGCCTGGCGGGTGTGCTGGTGGTGATCGCCTTGTTCCTCTGGCTGATTCGCCGCATCATGCACATCGGCCGCCAGTCCATCGTGCTCGACCGGCTGTTCGCCGGGCTGGTGGCCCAGGGCGTCGCCATCTGGATGGGCTTTCAGACCTTCATCAACATTGGCGTGAACCTGGGCGCCTTGCCGACCAAGGGCCTGACATTGCCCTTGATGAGCTATGGCGGCTCGGCGATCGTCATGAACCTGATCGCGCTGGCTGTCGTTCTGAGAATCGATTACGAGAATCGGGTTCTTATGCGCGGAGGCCGCGTATGAGCCGCCCCCGTTGCGCATTAGTTATGGCTGGCGGCACCGGCGGCCATATCTTTCCGGGCCTGGCGCTGGCCGATGCCCTGCGCGAGCGCGGCTGGCGCGTGCACTGGCTGGGAGGGCGGGGCAGCGCAGGCCGCCCCAGCATGGAAAGCCAATTGGTGCCGCCGCGCGGATTTGCGTTTGAAGCCATCGATTTTTCGGGTGTGCGCGGCAAAGGCGCTGGCGCGCTCGCGCTGCTGCCGCTGCGCCTGCTCAACGCGTTCTGGCAAAGCGTCCAGGTCATCCGGCGCGTCAAGCCCAATGTGGTGGTGGGCCTGGGCGGCTACATCAGCTTTCCGGCCGGCATGATGAGCGTATTGCTTGGCAAGGCGCTGATCCTGCATGAGCAGAATTCGGTGGCGGGCCTGGTCAACAAGCTGCTGGCCAGCGTGGCCGACCGGGTTTTTACCGCTTTTCCCGGTGTGCTCGAAAAAGCCGAGTGGGTGGGCAATCCCCTCAGGCCGGCGTTCACCAGGCAGCCCGACCCGGCATTGCGCTTTGCCGGACGCAGCGGGCCTCTGAAGCTGCTGGTTGTCGGTGGCAGCCTGGGCGCCGCAGCCCTAAACGAGATCGTGCCGAAAGCGATTGCATTGATTCCGCCAGCAGAGCGGCCGCAGGTGATTCATCAAAGCGGGGCCCGCCAGATTGAGGCGCTTCGCGCCAATTACCTGAGCGCCGGTGTTCAAGCTGAACTGACGCCCTTCATCGAAGACACCGCCCAGGCGTTCGCCGATGCCGACTTCATCATTTGCCGTGCGGGCGCCAGCACCGTCACCGAGATCGCCGCTGTCGGCGCGGCGGCGCTGTTCGTTCCGTTTCCGGCAGCGGTCGATGACCACCAGACCGTCAATGCAAAGTTTTTGGTGGCGCAAGGCGGTGGCTGGCTCGTGCAACAAAGTGAGCTGACGCCCGAAAAATTGGCGATAATGCTACATAAAACAGAGCGAACTATCCTTATCCAGATTGCGGAAAAGGCTAAAACGATGCAAAAAATAGACGCTACTGTCCGGGTCGTGGCCGCCTGCGAGGAGCTTGCGCGGTGAAGCACGCCATCAAGCGAATTCATTTCATCGGTCTGGGCGGCTCGGGCATGTCCGGCATTGCCGAAGTCCTGCACAACCTGGGTTATGTGATTTCCGGCTCCGACCTGACGGGCAGCGCCACGCTGCAACGCCTGGCCGGGTTGGGAATCAAGACGTTTATCGGCCACGACGCCGCCAACTTGGTGAATGTGGACGCGGTCGTGACTTCCACGGCGGTGCAGGCCGACAACCCCGAGGTGCTCGCGGCGCGCGAAAAGCGTATTCCCGTCGTGCCGCGCGCACTGATGCTGGCCGAGTTGATGCGTCTGAAGCAGGGCATCGCCATTGCCGGCACGCATGGCAAGACCACCACCACCAGCTTGGTCGCCTGTGTGCTGGCCGAGGGCGGGCTGGACCCGACCTTCGTGATCGGCGGGCGGCTCAACAGCGCCGGCGCCAACGCCAAGCTCGGGTCGGGCGACTACATCGTGGTGGAAGCGGACGAATCGGACGCATCGTTCCTGAACTTGCTGCCCGTCATGGCCGTGGTGACCAACATCGACGCCGACCATATGGAGACTTATGGGCATGATTTCGGCAATCTCAAAAAGGCGTTTGTCGATTTCCTGCACCGCATGCCGTTTTATGGAACGGCCATCCTGTGCATCGACGACCCGGTGGTGCGCGATATCCTGCCGCAGGTGTCCTGCCCGGTCACCAGCTATGGCTTCGATGAGGAAGCCCAGGTGCGCGCCATCGATGTGCGCGCCGTCGGCGCGCAAATGTACTTCACCGCGCAGCGGCGCAACGGCGTCACGTTGCCGGACCTGCACGTGGTGCTCAATCTGGCGGGACGGCACAACGTGCTCAACGCCTTGGCGGCGATCGCCGTCGCGGTCGAGCTCAATGTGCCTGACGCCGCCGTGCGAAAGGCGCTGGCCGACTTCAGCGGCGTTGGCAGGCGTTTTCAGAGTTATGGCTCTGTGCCCGCCAGGGACGGCGGGAGGTTCACCATGATCGAAGACTATGGCCACCATCCAGTCGAGCTCGCCGCCACCTTGTCGGCGGCACGCAATGCTTTTCCAGGGCGGCGCCTGGTGCTGGCTTTTCAGCCGCATCGCTACAGCCGCACCCGCGACTGCTTCGAGGATTTCGTCAAGGTCATCGGCAGCCATGCCGATGCGGTGCTGTTGGCCGAAGTCTATGCCGCCGGGGAAACGCCGATTGTCGCGGCGGACGGACGCTCATTGGCGCGGGCGCTGCGCGTGGGCGGCAGGCTGGAGCCGGTTTTCATCGACGGAATCGATGCCATGCCGCAGGCGATCGTGGACCTGGCGCAAGACGGCGATGTCGTGATGTGCATGGGCGCCGGATCGATCGGACAGGTGCCCGCGAAAGTCGTCGCCATGCTGCAAACCCATGAAGGCGCTGAGCTGGAGGTGTATTGCGCATGAGCCAGGGTTCCTTCGATTTCGGGAGAGTGGCCGTGCTCATGGGCGGCGTGTCCGCGGAGCGTGAAATCTCGTTGCTGTCGGGTCATGGCGTTTTGCGGGCGCTGCGCTCGCGGGGCGTTGATGCCCACGCTTTCGACCCGGCCGAGCGCGCGCTGGGCGAGCTGAAAAAAGAAGGATTCGCACGCTGCTTCATCGCGCTGCATGGCCGCTTCGGCGAAGACGGAACCGTGCAGGGCGCGCTGGAACTCATGGGCATCGCCTACACCGGCTCGGGCGTCATGGCGTCGAGCATCGCCATCGACAAGGTCATGACCAAACGCCTGCTGCTGGCGGAGAGCCTGCCGACGCCGCGTTATGTCTTGCTGCGCCGGGGCGGCTACAGCGGCGCCGAGGTCGATGCCATCCCCGGCAAGCTGGGCTTGCCGCTGATTGTCAAGCCGGCGCGCGAAGGCTCGTCGCTGGGACTGACCAAGGTCATCAGCCGCGCCGCCATGGCTGGCGCCGTGGCGTTCGCCGAAACCATGGATGCCGACATTCTTTGCGAGCAGTTCATCGACGGCGATGAAGTGACGTGTCCGGTGCTCGGCAGCGGCATGCAGGCGCGCGCCTTGCCGGTCATCCGTATCGTCGCGTCCGGGGGCAATTACGATTACCAGAACAAATACTTCACCGACAGCACGCAATACCTGGTGCCGTGCGGCCTTCCCGCCGGGGAAGAGGCGGCGATCCAGCAGCTTGTGCTGCAAGCTTTTCGTAGCCTTAACTGCCGCGGCTGGGCCCGCGCCGACGTGATGATCGACCAGGCCACGCGCAGGCCCTATCTGCTGGAGATCAACACCTCGCCCGGAATGACGGGTCATTCGCTGGTGCCCATGTCGGCGCGCGCCGTCGGCATGTCCTACGAAGACCTCTGCATCGGGATTTTGAAGACCGCCGCGCGCGACTACCCAGCCAACGCCGGAGTCACGCCTTGAGCCGCGCCATGCCTGCGCCCGCCACACCCTTGCCGCTGGACGTCAAGCTGATGAACGCCTTGTCGGCGATTCTGGGCCTCGTATTTGCCGTCATGGTGCTGACGCTGGGCATGACTTGGCTGACGCGCCAGCCGCTTTTCAACCTTAGCGCCATCCAGGTCGGCGGTGATCTGACGCACAACAATGCGGCAACCCTGCGCGCCAATGTGGCGCCCAAGCTGGCTGGCAACTTCATCACCGCCGACCTGGAATCGACGCGCGCGGCTTTCGAGGCCGTTCCCTGGGTCCGCCGCGCCGTGGTGCAGCGCCAGTTTCCGAACCGCTTGAAAGTGGTGCTGCATGAACACAAGGCCGTCGCCTACTGGGGCCAGGAAGGCGATGCCCGGCTGGTCAATGACCTGGGCGAGGTGTTTGAGGCGAACCAGGGCGATGTCGAAGCCGAGGAATTTCCCCTGCTCAACGGTCCCAAAGGGCAGGCGCCCATGGTGTTGCAGGCTTACCGCGCGCTCTCGCCGCTCTTTGAAGACATGGATGTGGTGCTCGAGCAATTGCAGTTGAGCGGCCAGGGCAGCTGGCGCGCGCAACTCGACAGCGGCGCCGTCATCGAGCTGGGCCATGGCTCGCTGGCCGACGTGCAGCCGCGCCTGCGCCGCTTTATCGCCACCGTGACGCAGCTTTCCTCACGCTTCGGACGCGACCTGGAATCGGCCGACCTGCGTTACGACAACGGCTATGCCCTCAGGCTCAGGGGCGTCACCACCGGCGAAATCGGCGACCAGGGCGACGCAAAAAAAGAAAAGGCAAGACAAGTACATGGCCAAAGAATATAAAGATCTGGTTGTCGGACTGGACATTGGCACCAGCAAGGTGATGGCCGTGGTCGCCGAGGTCATGCCCGGCGGCGAGCTCAAGCTCGCCGGTTTGGGCATCGCCGCGAGCAGCGGGCTCAAGCGCGGGGTGGTGGTCAACATCGACGCGACCGTGCACAGCATCCAGCAGGCGCTGCGCGAGGCCGAGCTGATGGCCGACTGCAAGATCGCCCGCGTCTTCACCGGAATCACCGGCAGCCACATCCGCGGCATCAATTCGAGCGGCATGGTCGCCGTCAAGGACAAGGAAGTGACGCAGGCCGACGTCGCCCGCGTGATTGAAACCGCCAAGGCGATCAACATCTCGACCGACCAGCGGTTGCTGTTGGTCGAGCCGCAGGAGTTCGTGATCGACGGCCAGGATGTGCGCGAACCCATCGGCATGAGCGGCATCCGGCTGGAAGCCAAGGTGCATATCGTGACCGGCGCGCAAAGCGCCGCCGAAAACATCATCAAATGCGTTCGGCGCTGTGGCCTTGAAGTCGATCAGCTGATGCTCAATCCGCTTGCCTCAAGTCTTTCGGTGCTGACGCCCGACGAGCAAGAACTCGGCGTGGCGATGGTCGATATCGGCGCCGGCACCACCGACATTGCGATTTTCACTGGCGGCGCCATCCGCCATACCGCCGTGATTCCGATTGCCGGCGACCTCATCACCAGCGACATCGCCATGGCGCTGCGCACCCCGACCAAGGACGCCGAGGACATCAAGGTCGAAAACGGTTGCGCCAAACAACTGCTGGCCGACCCGGACACGCAGGTCGAAGTGCCGGGTCTGGGCGACCGCGGCCCGCGCATGCTGAGCAAGCAGGCGCTGGCCGGCGTGATCGAGCCGCGCGTCGAGGAGATTTTTCTGCTCGTCCAGCAGGTCATCCGCGAATCGGGCTATGAAGAGGTGCTGTCCTCCGGCATCGTCATCACCGGCGGCAGCGCGGTCATGGCCGGCATGATCGAGCTGGGCGAGGATATTTTCCTCAAGCCCGTGCGGCGCGGCCTGCCGCGCTATTCCAGCGCGCTTTCGGACATGGTCGCGCAAGCCCGGGCCGCCACGGTCATGGGACTGCTCGAAGAAGCCCGGCTGGCCCGCATGAGAGGCTACAAGGTGGCGCAAAAGGCTGGCACCGTGCATAGCGCGCTGGGCCGGGTCAAAGACTGGTTTGTGGGGAATTTTTGATGCCGCCGCGACAAATTTTTTTTTATTGCTGTTTCATCGACCGGCTTTTGCGTCGAACCCATTCGGGAGGAGCCGATCCACCGGCCTGACAAGCCATGCCGCGCAGGAATTTGAAGATCTTTTTATTAACCCGATTTATTGAACAGGAGGCTTCCCATGACTATCGAAATGATTGAAATCCAGGAATTCAACCAAGGCACCCAGATCAAGGTGATTGGCGTCGGCGGCGGCGGCGGCAACGCGGTCGGCCACATGATCCAGTGCGGCGTGCAGGGCGTCGAGTTCATCTGCGCCAACACCGATGCGCAGGCGCTCAGCCGGGGCAGCGCGCACAAGACGATCCAGCTGGGCGCCAGCGGGCTGGGCGCCGGCAGCAAGCCCGAAAAAGGGCGCGAAGCCGCCGAGCTGGCGATCGACGACATCCGCAGCGCCATCAGCGGCGCGCACATGCTGTTCATCACGGCCGGAATGGGCGGAGGCACTGGAACCGGCGCCGCGCCCGTCATCGCGCGCGTGGCCAAGGAAATGGGCATTCTGACGGTCGGCGTGGTGACCAAGCCGTTCGACTTCGAAGGCGGCCGCCGCATGACCAATGCCGACCAGGGGCTGACCGAGCTGGAAGCCAACGTCGATTCGCTGATCGTCATTCTGAACGAAAAGCTGCTCGAAGTGCTGGGCGAGGACGTGACCCAGGATGAAGCTTTCGCCCATGCCAATGACGTGCTGAAAAACGCTGTCGGCGGCATTGCCGAGATCATCAATGTGCCGGGGCATGTCAACGTCGATTTTGAAGACGTGCGCACTGTCATGGGCGAGCCTGGCAAAGCAATGATGGGAACGGCCAAGGCCAGCGGCCCGGACCGCGCCCGCATCGCCGCCGAACAGGCGGTGGCCTGCCCGCTGCTCGAAGGTATCGACCTGTCGGGCGCCAAGGGCGTGCTGGTGCTGATCACGGCCGCCAAAGGCTCGCTCAAGCTCAATGAATCCAAGCTGGCGATGAACACCGTGCGCGCCTATGCGTCGCCCGATGCGCATGTGATTTATGGAACGGCGTATGACGACGAGCTGGGCGAAGACATCCGTGTCACCGTGGTCGCCACCGGCCTGAGCCGCCAGGGTGCGCGCCGCCAGCCGGCGCCGCTGCAGGTGCTGCGCACCGGCACCGACAACGTGCCGTTCAATATGGGCGGCGCCCCGGGCAGCGGCAAAGGGCAGCCAGGCAGCGGATCGGCGCAGCCCGATTACGGCAACCTGGCGGTGCCCAGCGTCTGGCGCCACAACCGTACCCAGGCGGCGGCCAAGGTCGATGCGCTGGCGTCGGGCGGCATGGATGACTTCGAGATTCCCGCGTTTCTGCGCCGGCAGGCTGATTGATTTGTTCTCAGGCCTGCTGGAAAGGGCCTGGCGCGCGGCTGTTGGTCTAGAGGCTGACTCAGCCCGTCATAGTTCTGCGCGTGCCGAGATTTTTCGGCCTTGCGAGGATGCGCGCCCATGGGCTGGGTAGTCACTAAAATCCATTCATGCTCGCTCAAAGAACCCTTAAATCGCTGACCCGGGCTGTCGGCGTCGGGCTGCACAGCGGCCAGCGGGTCGAATTGACCTTGCGGCCGGCCGCGCCCGATACCGGCATCGTGTTCCGGCGTGTCGATCTGCCGCAGCCGGTCGACATCGTCACGTCGCCTGAAGCGGTCACGGACACCCGGCTGGCATCGACCATCTCAAACGGCGGTGTCAAGGTGCACACCGTCGAGCACCTGATGTCGGCCTGCGCGGGCCTGGGAATCGACAACCTGATCATCGACATCACGGCCGAAGAAGTGCCTATTCTTGATGGCTCGGCTTCTTCATTCGTCTTTCTTTTGCAGTCCGCCGGCATCGCGTTGCAGGCGGCGCCCAAGCGTTTTATTCGTGTCGTCAAGCCAATCGAAGTCCGGGAAGGCGAGGGCGCCAGCGCCAAGTGGGCGCGCCTCAGTCCCTACGAAGGCTACAAGCTGAATTTTGAAATCGACTTCGACCACCCCGCCGTGGATTCGACCGGCCAGCGCGTCGAGTTCGACATGGGCTCTGGCGCCTACAGCCGCGACATCGCCCGCGCGCGCACCTTCGGCTTTACCAAGGACGTGGAAATGATGCGCGCCAACGGCCTGGCGCTTGGCGGCGGCATGGACAACGCCATTGTCATGGACGACTACAAAGTCCTCAACAGCGATGGCCTGCGCTACAACGACGAGTTCGTCAAGCACAAAATACTTGACGCCATGGGCGACCTTCACCTGCTGGGCAAACCCCTGCTGGCCGCCTACAGCGCGTTTCGCTCGGGCCACGCAATGAACAACAAGCTGCTGCGCGAGTTGCTGGCGCATCCGCAATCGTATGAAATGGTCACGTTCGACGATGAAAAAAACGCGCCGCAGGGCTTTGCCGAACTGGCGCGTGCCTGGTAAGGCACAAGCGCTCACCACACTGGAGCGCAGGCCATGCTGATTTTTCGCTGGCTGGTTTTGTTCGCGCTGCTGGCATCGCTGGTGTGTTTCATTTTTTACGCGGGAACTGGCCAGTTGCGTTTCAGGCGCTACGGCTGGGTGGTTCTGAAGTGGGCGCTGATTGCGGCTTTCGGGTTTTTTGGCGTGCTGATTCTGGAGCGGGTCGCCTGACTGATAGCTGCCTGCTGGCGCGCCGCCAACGAATTGTCGCCTTGAGTGTTGCCCGCGCCAACGCAGGCCACAATTGCCGACATGGTTAAACATCTTTCCCAAACCAACGCCGTTCAGCGCCTGCTTTATGGTTCATTGGCCGGCTTGGCCACCGCCGCCCTGACGCTGCCGCTGCCGCTGTCCTGGCAGTTGCGCGCGCTGCTCGGCTGGAGCGTCGGTGTGGGCGTTTACCTGGCGCTGGCGTGGTGGCTGTGCGAGCGCTTCGACGCCAACCGCACGCGCGAGCGCGCGCAGGCGCAAGACGAGCCCAGTGCCGTGCTGTTTCTTCTCATGCTGCTCGCGAGCATGGCGTGCGTAGCGGCCATCGTGGACATGATGCACGAGGCAAATGATTTGTCGGGCGCCGAGCGGACCATGCATATCGCGATGTCGGTGATTGCGCTGATCGCCTCCTGGTTGTTCATTCATACCAATTTTGCGTTCCACTACGCGCACCGCTACTACCAGAAAGAAATGCCGCACGACTCGGGCGAACCGCGCCTGGAGTTTCCTGGAAAGCTCGAGCCGGATTATTCCGATTTTCTCTACTATTCCTTTGTCGTCGGCATGACGTCGCAAGTGTCCGATGTGCAGGTCACGTCGCGCAAGATGCGCCGGCTCACGCTGGTGCACAGCGTGCTGTCATTTGCTTTCAACATGCTGGTGGTGGCGCTGAGCATCAATGTGGTGGCCGGCGCGCTGCATTAAAGATGCGCCGAAGCGCCGCGCTGAAAAACAGCTCTAAAAACCCGCCTTGCCGGCATGATGTCGCATGCGCAGGCATGACCGAAGTCT
>CAXSGT010000023.1:18239-26351 GCA_964236835.1 uncultured Polaromonas sp. | reverse complement strand
GCCAGCATGGCGTCGGACGCCACGAGCAGGGTATAGCCGTCGGGCGGGGCTTTGGCAACAAAGTCGCCAGCAATGTTGCCATTGGCGCCCACCGTGTTTTCGACCAGCACCGGCTGGCCCAGGCTTGTTGAAAGATGGACCGCAAGCAGCCGCGCTAGCAAATCCGGGCCGGTGCCAGCCTGGCTCGGCACGATCAGCTTCACCGGGCGCACGGGGTAATCGGCGCTGGCCGGCGAATGCGCGCCCAACCCCAGGACAAGGGCGAATGCCAGGACGATCTTAGCCAACGTTTTTGAGCACCTCAGATGCATTTTTGCGTGTACGGCTTACACGAGTGCATAAAGCGCCATGCTCAAATAATCGTTCACGCTTGAAAAGCGTTGGCTAACAAAGTACGAAACTCGCTTTTTCTTTACAAAGCAGAAACCTGGATTGGCTGAACTAAACACCTTGGTTAATTATCAGATAAATAAAGGGTTAATACCTATTTAAGCTTTCATAATCTCAGTTATGGAAGTTATTTTTAGCACTCTCTAGAGTAGAGTGCTAAAATGGGTCTATATTAGGAGTTTTGAATGTCATATGCTTTTGCGCCAAAATTAATGATGCCTGTCGAAGTAGGGTCGATTGCACGCAGCACTGCGTTGGCTGCCGCCAATCCCTGGTCGGTAATGCCCCCGCTGGGAAATTTGGACGCTTATATTTCCGCAGTAAATCGGCTTCCTATGCTTAGCTTGGAGCAGGAACAAGAGTTCTCCAAGAAACTTAGAGTAGATAACGACCTGGAAGCCGCTGGAAAGCTCGTTCTTTCGCATTTGCGGCTGGTAGTGTCGATTTCGCGCAAATACTTGGGTTATGGCCTGTCGCATGGCGACTTGATCCAGGAAGGCAATATCGGCTTGATGAAGGCGGTCAAGCGCTTCGATCCTGGCCAAAATGTTCGCTTGGTGAGCTATGCCATGCACTGGATCAAAGCGGAGATTCACGAATATATTTTGAAAAATTGGCGCATGGTCAAGGTGGCCACGACCAAAGCCCAACGCAAGCTGTTTTTCAACCTGCGCTCGATGAAACAGGGTTATAAGGACGACGCCGATGTCGCGACGCATCGCGATACGCTGACCGACGGCCAGATCGATTCGATGGCGAAAACGCTAAATGTCAAGCGTGAAGAAGTCGTCGAGATGGAGCAGCGCATGTCAGGCGGCGACGTGCTGCTCGACCCGAGTCCGGGCGACGATGGCGAAGACGCATTTGGACCGATCGCCTATCTGGCCGACACCACTCAGGAACCTACCGCATTGATGGAATCACGCCAGCGCGACGCGCTCGGCACAGACGGCTTGAGCACCGCGCTGCAGGAGCTTGACCCGCGCGCGCGCCGAATCGTTGAAGAGCGTTGGCTCAATGTCAACGATGACGGCTCCGGCGGTATGACGCTGCATGACCTGGCGGCCGAATTCAAGGTTAGCGCCGAGCGGATACGACAGATTGAAGTCGCGGCGATGAAGAAAATGAAAAAAGTGCTCACCACTTACGCTTGAGCCTAAACCCGGCACGCTTAAGGCCTGTTCTGAAAAGCGCAGGCTTTTTTTATGCGTTTTTCATCAGCAAGCGAATGTCAGAAGTCAGCGCTTCGGCTCCTGCGCTATGCCGGCTGTAAAGACGGATACGGCCATTGCCGTCAAAAATATAGCTTCCCGCCGAGTGGTCCATGCTGTAGCTTCCCTGCGTTTTACCTTCGACTTTTTTGTAGTAAACCTTGAATTCTTTGGCAACCTGAGGCAATTGTTCCGGCGTGGGACGCAAAGCCAAAAATGTCGGATCAAAATTAGCCATGTAGGCTTTGAGCAGTTCAGGCGTATCGCGTTCGGGGTCGACCGTGATGAAAATTGCCTGCAGTTTGTCGCTATCGGCGCCGAGCCGCTGTTTGACCTGCGCCAGTTCAGCCATCGATGTCGGGCAGACATCGGGGCATTGGGTAAATCCAAAAAACACCACGACGACCTTTCCGGTAAAGTCTTTAAGGGTGCGCAGCCGGCCAGTTTGATCGACCAAGGAAAAACTCTGCGCATAGTCGGCGCCAGTCAGGTCGATGCTGTTGAATTGCGGCTTGTCGGGAGTACAAGCTGGCAAGAGCGCCGCTATCGCTGGCAGCGCAACCGCGCGCGCCAGCATTTTGACAATTTTGCGTCGGCTGAAACTTATCGAGGAGGTGTTTTTCATACCAGGTAATGGTCCAGCAGCAGCGCCGCGAACAATATGGAAAGGTGGATCAGCGAAAAGCGAAAGGTCTTGCGCGCCAGGGCGTCGGAATAATCGCGCCACAACCTCCAGGCATAACCACTGAATCCCATGCCGAGCACAATGGCCGCTGTCAGATACAGCCAGCCGCTCATCTTGAAGATGAAGGGCAGCAGGCAGGCGGCGAACAGCACCAGGGTGTACAAAAATACCTGCAGCCGGGTGAATTCGTTGCCGTGGGTGACCGGCAGCATCGGCAGGCCCGCCTTTCGGTAGTCCTCGACGCGGTAAAGCGCCAGCGCCCAGAAGTGCGGCGGCGTCCAAAGGAAGATGATTAAAAACAGGATCATCGCTTCAGGTTCGATCGCACCTGTCATGGCGACCCATCCCAGCACCGGCGGCATGGCGCCCGATGCGCCGCCGATGACGATGTTTTGCGGTGTGAGCGGCTTGAGAATCACGGTGTAGACCACCGCGTACCCGACAAACGTGGCAAATGTCAGCCACATGGTGAGCGGATTGACCCAAACATACAAAATCGATGAACCAAGCAGGCAAAGCCCAATGGAAAACGCAAGCGTCAGCGAATTGCCGAGTTCACCCCGTGCCGTGGGGCGCCAGGCCGTGCGCCGCATCTTGGCGTCTATCCGTTGCTCGACCAGACAGTTGAAGGCGGCAGCCGCGCCGGCAACGAGCCAGATACCCGCACAGGCAATCAGCGCCAGCCTGATGTCGAGCCATGTGGGTATGCCGGGAATGGCCAGCGCCATGCCGATCAACGCGCAAAACACGATGAGTTGAACCACCCGCGGCTTGGTCAATGCGTAGAATTGCGCAAGGCGCGACGGGGCGCGGGCAATCAACGCAGCGGCAGCGGTCGGATGACGGGAATTCATGCGGGCGCCCTCAGAGCATTCGACGCGGGGACGCTTTCCAGCGCGGCTGTTTCTCGACTTGAAAAGACCATGTCGGTCATCAGCACCACCAGCGCCGCCGCGCCGCCGGTATGCGCGACCGCTGCAAGCAACGGCCAGCCCAGCAGCACATTGCCCAGGCCCGTCGCAGCCTGGAGCAATGTCAAGCCAGCCAGCCACCGGGCCCGACTGCGAAAAGCCGGAATGCGCTGCAAGCTGGCAGCTAGCGCCATCAAAATGGCAAACACCAGGTAAGCCGTTAAGCGGTGCGCATAATGAATGGCGGTGAGCGCCTGAAAACTGATGTAGCCGCCGTCATGGCCGGCTCCCAATCCGCGCCACAGCGTAAAGCCTTGCCTGAAATCCATCTGGGGCCAGAGCGAATTCTGGCAACCGGGGAAATCCGTGCAGGCGAGCACCGCGTAATTGGTGCTAACCCAGCCACCCAGGGCAATTTGCAGCCACAGCAAGGCAAATCCGGCAATAACAAATCGCCGCAGGCCGACGTCCAAAAAGGGGAGGGTTGAAACATTTTTTTTGCCGATTTGCGTCTGGCGCACCGACTGCGCCCGCAACAGCGCCAGCAGAACCATGCCGCCCAGCAGATGCAGCGTGACAATCGTCGGGAACAGCTTCATGGTGACGGTAAGCGCGCCAAACGCGCCCTGCAGACAGACCCAGAGCAGGGTTATGCCAGGCCACCATGGTGAAACGGTGCGAACACCAGGCCTGTCACTTTCCTTATTGCGCCGTTCGTTCCGCGAAACCAGCCAAGTCAGCGCGGTCAGCGTCAGAATCAGCACCCCGACAGTCGTGGCCAGGTAGCGATGGATCATTTCTATCCATGCCTTGGCGTGCGTGACCGGACCGGTGGGCAAGGCGCTTTGCGCGGCGTCGATAGGCAGCCGCGCACCCACCGGGCTGGCGCTGCCGTAGCAGCCAGGCCAGTCGGGGCAGCCCAGGCCAGCGTCGGTCAGCCGTGTAAAGGCGCCGAAAACCACCAGATCGAAGGTTAGGAACAGGGTGACCAGCGTCAGCACCTGAAGGCGTTTTGCCACCGGGGCATTTTTGTTGCGAGTCCAAACCCAAGCCAGCGGCCCCAGCGCAATCGCCAGGCCCAAGATCATCAGGCGCAAGGCGGGGCTCAGATCGTATAGGTTTTGCGCAGCCATGATTAAAGAGAGCTAGCCATTGCCGTGCGTGATGCGACTCTAAACCAGCCAGGGCCGCGGAACCGGCTCTGCCGGGCCGCAGGCGCAGCAGCCCCCTCGGGGGGCAGCGCAGTACGCGAAGCGACAAGCGTGGGGGCCATATTCAGCGGCCTTCCTTGTCCCAGCCGGCGGAGGCGCGCAGCAAGCGATCCAGATCGCGCTTGGCTTTCGCGGCGGCGGCGCCATCCATGTCGGCCGGAAAACGCATCATCAGGTTGCCGAGCGGATCGACCAGGTAAAGATGATCCTGCAAACGTTTGCCTGCGGCCGGCTCCAGCCACTGCGCGAGATCTTGGGGCGCGACGCGCAGTACGGTGGACGAAGCCAATGCCGGCAATAGCACATCGCGCACCGGTGCGTCGTCATCGACCAGCCAGACACGGTCGATGCGTTCCTTTTCCCGACCCAGCGATTCACGCAGCTGGCGCTGGAAATACAGGTTTTTCTCGCAGCGAGCGTCGCATGCGCCGCCTGCCGCGCTCAGCAGCAGCCACTGGCCCTTGAGCGCCGTCATGCGCATGGGCTTGCCCTCCAATGTGATGGCGGCGATGGCAGGCAATGGACGCTGCGGCTCGATCAAATCGCCAAAATTGCGCCTTCCCTCGGGCCTGATGAAGTAATAGGTCAAGTACGACGCAATCACCGGACTGGCGCAGACCAGCAGCACGGCGAACATTTTCCACCTTCCTGAAAGGGCGACGGGCGTACTCGCATCGGCAGAACTGGCCGCGGGCATTGCATAAACGGTCAAGCCAAGCGGTTGGTCTTGTGCAGGAGAAGCTGTCATGGCTGGTCCTGATGAAAGTTGAATATTGTCTTTTGTCACATGAGTCAAAGCATTGAATTGCGCTGTCGCTCGCGTACATAGAGCCGAAAGGGAAGCGCCAACTGGAACCAGACATACAGGCCCACCACCAGCGCGCACAAGCAGAACCACTGAAACGCATAGGCGTAATGCTTGTCAACTCCTAAGTTAGCCGGCACCCAGTCACGCAGCAAACCGTCGCCGGGCGCGCCAGTCTGCAGCAGCGATGCGTCCATCAAAGGCAAACCGGTTTCAATCCTGAAATCATTCAGATCCAGATTTTGCCGGATCGGCCCCGAGTCGTTTCCTTTGAACGCATAGAGCTTGGACGGCGGCGGGGCAATCCGGCCTTCGACCCTGACCAGTCCGGCAGGCGTGGAAACCTCGGGCAGGCGTGTGCGGTCATTAAAATCGCGAGGCGCCCAGCCGCGCTGCACCAGGATCACCCGCTGGCTGCCTTGCAGGGCCAGTGGTGTCAGCGCCCAAAAACCGGTTCGCCCGCCCATCGGGCGATTGTCGAGATACACCGTCTGCGCCGGCTGCCAGACGCCCAGCACCGATGCTTTTCTGTATAACTCGCCTGCTATCTTCTCGGTAGCTGCCAACGCGCGTGTATCAAGCGCCGGGAGCATATTCTTTGCCTGAACTTCGGCTTGGACCGCTTCCTTCTGCGCGGCGCGGCGCAGTTGCCATTGAGCAAGCGAAAAGGTGACTGCGGCAGCCATCATCGCGGCCAAGGTCAACAGCCAGAAGCGGCGCGACCGCAGGGCGAAAATCATGCGAAGATAATCCGGTTCATGACTTATTTCATCGCATTGGCGTTTATCGTCATCCTTGCCAGCCTGGGCGCGGCACTTTTTTTCATGATGAAGGATGGCGCCGACGGTAAACGGAAAACCAGCAACATGGCGCGCGCGCTCGCATTTCGGGTCGGATTCTCGGTACTGCTTTTTGTCTGCATTTTGGTCGCATGGAAAATGGGCTATATCCAGCCGACCGGTATAGCAGCCGGCAGATAGGCCAGTGGAAAAGCCGCGTCAAGCGGCCTTTTCACTAATTGAGACAGCAATGCGCTAGCGGGCATACGCCCGCGCCACCGACATTACAACCAATAGACAAGAATATACAAGCCGAGCCACACCACATCGACAAAGTGCCAATACCAGGCGGCGCCTTCAAAGCCGAAATGCTTGTCTGCAGTGAAATGTCCTTTCTGCAGGCGTAGCGTGATGAACAGCAGCATGAGCATGCCGACGAATACGTGAAAGCCATGAAAACCCGTCAGCATGTAAAAAGTCGATCCATACACGCCCGAGCTTAGCCTTAAGTTGAGTTCCGAATAAGCATGAAAGTATTCATAGCCTTGCACACACAGGAAAGTTGCGCCCAATAAAACGGTCAGCCACATAAAACCTATGGTGCGGCCGCGATGATTTTCCCGCAGCGCATGGTGGGCGATGGTCAGCGTCACGCCGGAAGTGAGCAGCAGCGCCGTATTGATGGTCGGCAGCCAGAACGGCGTCATGGTGGTGAAAGGCTCGACGATGTCGGCGGGCGACGCCGTCGCGCCGGCCGCCAAACTCGGCCAAACGGCCTTGAAGTCAGGCCAAAGCAGCGCATTGTCCAGGCTACCGAGCGCAGGCACCGAATGAGAACGCGCCCACCACAAGGCGGTAAAAAATGCACCGAAGAACATGACTTCTGAGAAAATGAACCAGCTCATGCTCCAGCGAAAGGAAAGATCTATTCGGTGGCCGTAAAGGCCGCCTTCGCTCTCGCCTATCGATTGGCGGAACCATAAAAACAGTGTTCCCAGCCACATCAGCATGCCAAACGCCAGCGACCAGGCACCCCAATCGGCGCCATTGACCCATTGACTGGCGCCCAAAATAACAAAAAAGAAGCCTGTCGCCGCCATCACCGGGTAGCCGGAAGGGCCGGGAACAAAATAGTAGGGGGGGGTACCGTGGGTGGTTGCTGACATCGCTCGACTCCTGTATTTTCTAAAATTCGGGGTTCTTAATTATTCCTAGAGCTAGCGTGCAACCGCCCAGTTCACAAGCAGCATCAACACGGCCACGAATACAAAAACGCCGGCCAATCCGACCACGATGATATGAAGAGGAGTCAGATTTTTGATGTCTTCTTCATAATCGCCACGAGACCGCAAGCCTACAAACGACCAAGCGATAGCCTTGGCGGTCCGCCAAGGCGATATTTTTCGCCCAGGAGTTGTGGTGGTTGCCATAGTCATCAAGCTCCGGTCTGCCGGACTGCTACTTCCGTGTTTACCGCCCCTTTCGACGCATCCGCCGGTGCTGGCTGTGTTTTTCCGCCTACTTCGAAGAAAGTGTAGGACAGCGTGATCGTTTTTACGTCTTTTGGCAGTCTCGGATCAATTACAAATGCGACCGGCCATTGTTTTTTCTCGCCGGGCGCGAGTGTGTACTGGCTAAAGCAAAAACATTCCAGTTTGTTGAAATATGCGCCAGCCAGTGCGGGCGCGTAGCTGGGAATCGCCTGGGCGGACATTATGCGGTCCTGCACGTTCTGAAATTCATACATGACCGTCGTGAGTTCACCCGGATGCACCTGCAATGAATTTTGCGCTGGCTTGAAATGCCAGGGGCCGCGCGAATTGGCGTCGAACTCGACCGCAATCGTTCGGTTCAGCTCGATTTGAGTGTTGACCGCAAGCTTAACCGTCGCACCAGCGATCCGCTGGTCGCTCAGAGCCAGCACATTGATGCCGGTCATGTCGCAAATAGCCCTATAAATCGGCACCAGCGCATAGCCGAAACAAAACATGCCAAGGACGATCGAGGCGAGCTTTGCCACCATCCTTAAATTTTCGCGCTTGAGCATATCTGGAAATTGCCGAAAGGAAAGTGCGCTGTGACGGCCTAATGACCGAACAAAACCATTTTGAGTATGAAGC
>CAXSGT010000023.1:10587-18139 GCA_964236835.1 uncultured Polaromonas sp. | reverse complement strand
GGAAAGTGCGCTGTGACGGCCTAATGACCGAACAAAACCATTTTGAGTATGAAGCCGACAAAAAAGGCAATGGCGACAGATGCCAGAATCAATGCCAGCCGCAGGTTGCTTTTTTGTTGCTCGGGTTTCATATCAGGGATGATTTTGCCTATCAGCCAATGACATCAGCCAATGACGTGCGTTGCCGTGGCGTCCAGTTTCGGCGGTGTCTCATAGGTATGAAACGGCGCTGGCGAAGGAACTTCCCACTCTAGGCCTTCGGCGCCCTTGCCGGTTTCGTCGATCCAGGGGTTCTGCTTGGCAGGGGCACCTTGGCCACGCATCGTCGGCAACACGATAAACAGGAAAAAATAGACCTGGGCAAAGCCAAAGAGAAAAGCGCCGACGCTCGCAATGGCATTGAAGTCGGCGAACTGCATCGGATAGTCGGCATAGCGGCGCGGCATTCCCGCCAGACCCAGGAAGTGCATGGGGAAAAACGTGACATTGAAAGAAATCAGCGACCACCAGAAGTGAATCTTGCCGCGGCTCTCGTTGTACATCACGCCGGTCCATTTCGGCGACCAATAGTAATACCCGGCAAACATCGCGTAGAGCGACCCCGCAACCAGGACGTAATGGAAATGCGCCACCACGTAATACGTGTCCTGCAGCTGGATATCGATCGGCGCGATCGCCAAAATCACGCCGGTCAAGCCGCCAATCGTAAACACGAAGATAAAGCCCACCGCAAACAGCATCGGCGTCTCGAAAGTCATCGAACCCTTCCACATCGTGGCGATCCAGTTAAACACCTTCACCCCCGTCGGCACGGCGATGAGCATGGTCGAGTACATGAAAAACAGCTGGCCGGTGACGGGCATGCCGGTGGTGAACATGTGATGTGCCCAAACGACGAAACTCAGGATGGCAATCGAGCCGGTGGCATACACCATCGACGCATAGCCGAAGAGGCGCTTGCGCGAAAAAGCGGGAATCACCTGGCTGATGATGCCGAACGCCGGCAAAATCATGATGTAAACCTCGGGGTGGCCAAAGAACCAGAAAATATGCTGGAACATCACCGGATCGCCGCCGCCGCCCGGGTTGAAGAAACTGGTGCCGAAATGGCGGTCGGTCAGCGTCATGGTGATCGCGCCGGCAAGCACCGGCATGACCGCGATCAGCAAATACGCCGTAATCAGCCAGGTCCAGCAGAACATCGGCATTTTCATCAGCGTCATGCCTGGCGCGCGCATGTTCAAAATCGTGACGATGATGTTGATCGACCCCATGATCGACGAGGCGCCCATCAGGTGCATCGCAAAAATGCCGGCGTCCATGGCGGGACCCATTTGCAGCGACAGCGGCGCATACATCGTCCAGCCGCCCGCCATCGCGCCGCCGGGCAACAGGAACGAACTCGTGAGCATGAGCGCAGCGGGAATCAACAGCCAGAAACTGAAATTATTCATTCGCGCGAAAGCCATGTCGGACGCGCCGATCTGCAGCGGGATCATCCAGTTCGCAAACCCGACGAAAGCCGGCATGATCGCGCCGAACACCATGATCAGACCGTGCATGGTGGTGAGCTGATTGAACAGCTCGGGATTGACGATCTGCAGCCCGGGCTGGAACAGCTCGGCGCGAATCAGCAGCGCCAGCGTTCCTCCCACCATGAACATGGCGAAACTAAACAGCAGGTAGAGCGTGCCGATGTCTTTATGGTTGGTCGCGAACACCCAGCGCCGCCAGCCGTGTGGATGCGAGTGCGCCTCGTCATGGGCATCATGGATGTGATCATGAGGGTCTAAAACTGCGCTCATCTTGGCTTCCTTTGGTGGCTTATGCCTGTGGCTTGTGTTCAGGGCTGCGTCGGGAGGTCTGGCTGCAACTCAACGGCCAGCGTCAGCCCGGTTTGCCGCGTTGAGTCTGAACTTCAGCGGGCTGGACGATCTGGCCGGTCTGGTTGGACCAGTTGTTCTTGGTGTAGCTGGCGACGGCCGCCAGGTCGGTGTCGCTCAAGGCCTTCCAGGACGGCATCGCGCCGCCGGCGGCGCCATTAAGCAAAATATTGATCTGTCTGGCATGGTCGGTCGATTGCACGATCGCCGAGCCGTCGAGCGGCTTGACCGGGCCGGCGCCCTTGCCGTTGGGCTGATGGCAGGCGGCGCAGTTGGCCGCATACACTTTTTCGCCCCGCGCTTTTAAATCGACCAATGCCCACACCTTCGAAGGGTCGTCGGCTTTTGCGGCCGCTTCCTTGGACTTCGCCGCGACCCAGGCGCTGTAGTCCTGTGCCGAAACCACCCTGACATGAATCGGCATGTAGGCGTGTTCCTTGCCGCACAATTCCTGGCACTGGCCGTAAAAGTCGCCTGTTTGTTCAGCCCTGAACCAGGTGTCGCGAACGAAACCGGGAATCGCATCCTGCTTGATGCCGAAGGCCGGCACCGCGAACGCATGAATCACGTCGTCGGCGGTCGTGATGATGCGAACTTTCTTGTTGACCGGAACGACCAGCGGGTTATCGACCTTGAGCAAATAATTGTCGGGTGCCGTTTCGCCGGCTTTCGGGCCGCCGTTGCTCGACATCTGGCGCTGTGCGGTGTCGAGCGTCGAGACGAAGCCGATGCCTTCGCCCTCGCCCTTGATATAGTCGTAGCCCCATTTCCACTGGATGCCGGTGGCCTTGATCGTGAGATCGGCGCCGGTCGTGTCCTTGGAGGCGACCAGCACCTTGGTGGCCGGCAGCGCCATGGCGATGACAATGACGAACGGCACGATCGTCCAGGCGATCTCGACGACGGTGGATTCATGGAAATTGGCCGCCTTGTGGCCGACCGATTTGCGGTGCTTCAAGATGGAGTAGAACATCACGCCGAACACCGCCACGAAGATCACCACACACACGATCATCATGAACCAGTGCAGCCAGTGCTGCTCCTCGGCGATCTTGGTCACTGCGGGATGCAAATTGAGCTGGTTGACGGCCGGCCCCCCGGCCAGATCGTTCACGGCGTAGGCGGTGCTGCCGACCCAGGCCAATGCGGAGACGCCGAGCGCGCCGGCGCGCCTAAAGCCCAGCCGGGTCATTTTGCTCAGGGTATCGCTCAGGGTATGGCTCAGGTTCATCGTGGTCACTTTTTTCTGCGTCGATTACCGATTGAATTGCCGGCCATTATAAAGTTTGCCAGGCGGCGCACCGCCTTGGCGGCAAATGCTGCGGAATTCACAAGGCTTGCTCAGCAAACCCTCAGTGCAAAGCGGATTTCGCGGGCCAGCATGGGCCGCAGTTCCGGACGCATATGGCGCCCTACCCGCACCGAGCGCCCCTGGCCGGAAACTTCGATCAACGAGCCATCGCCATGCCTGGGTTCCACCCGAACCCACTCGCGGTTGAATTCCGCGCGCTGGGTGCGCCCCGCCGTCTCGAGCTCGACCACCAGCTGTCCGTCTTGAAGCGAAATTTTTTCGGCATCGGCCGCGTGGCGCGAGTACAGCAGGAACGCGGCGCCCACCGCCAGCAACTCCAGCAGCGTGAAAGCCGGCACCATGGTCGCGCCTTGCGACCAGCAAAAAGTCGCAATTCCCAGCGACACCATGCACAGCGACGCGTAAAACCAGCCGAGCTGGGCCGGCGTCAGCGAACAATGGCGCTTGAGCAGCCATAAAACAGCAATTCCCTGGCCGCCGCAGCCCTGCGCGGGCAAGGTGGCGAAACGGAATGCTGGGGGCGGGTTCAGCATATGACGACCTTTAAAAACGGCTTCCGACGCAACTGGACGATGCCGCCGTTCCGGCAAGGCGGCGGGCCAGCCGCTCGCCGCGACAAGCGCTGTTATTTTAAACAACATCGACGTTTTGGCCCGATAGGCGCAAACCCTCTTTTTATCAAGGTTTAAGGCCTCGTGCGCGCCTGCCGACCGCTGTCGACTTACCTACTGCCCACCGCGGCGCAGCATCCGGCGCATGTCAGCTTCCGAAACGGCGCTGACCGGGCTGACCTTGATTTTCGGCGCCGCCTTGAGCGCATGGCCGTAGACCACCTCGATCGTCAGCGCCAGGCGGCCATCGGCGCCTGTCAGGTGGACGGCCAATTCCCGCTCCAGCCGCGCCTTCCACCGTCGCCCGCGCAGCGCCGGAAATCGTCCGGGATGGAAATTGCGCCCCAGCTCGGCCAGCTCCCGCAGCAGGCGCGCCGGCGTCTCGTAAGTCAGCGTGATGCGCTCCATGTCCATCACCGGTTCGGCAAAGCCGGTCTGCACCAGCATGTCGCCCCAGTCGTGCATGTCGGTCAGCTCGTGGCCGGCCGGTGGCCAGCCAAGCCGGACGTAGAGTGCGCGCAATTCCCTGGCCGTGTCGGGACCGAGACAGGAAAACATCAAAAACCCATCGACCTTCAGCGCCTCATGCCATACCGCCAGCAAGGCCTGCGGATCGGCCGATTCATGCAGTGCCATATTGGCCCAGAGCATATCGACGCTGGCCGGCGACGGCGCTGCAAAGCGTTGTCGGGCGGTCCGCCACCGGCTTGGCTTCCACCAAGGCTTTGCTATATTTTTAATAGCTGCTTGCGCCCGTCCTGCAAGCGTATCGACGATAAAACATGTTGAAGTCGGATAAAGGGCGGCCAGTTCCGCCTGCAGGCCGCCGCGCGCGGCGCCCCAATGCGCCCATGCCTTGGGCTGCGATTTGATCCACTGCAGCCGATCGAGCATACGGCGCGCCACTTCCTCGTGCAGCCATGGCGATTGCGGCGGCGCGATGCGCTGCCAGCGGCCCACGGCGATCGGATCGAGCGTGGGCGGGCGCGAAGTCGTGGTCATGCGTGTGGATGGATCGAAGCGTCTGGGCAAAGCAGGCGAGTATATTGACAAGGTGTTTTCACGCCTGCTCGCCCCTCGTCCATTTTCCCCGCGGCTGCCCGGCCTTGCCAGCCAATGCGCGGTCTGCCGCGGCTGGCCGGCGCGGCAAGTCTGCCAGCCTTGCCTGGTGCGGTTTGCCGGTCGGCAGCGGCGCTGCGCGGCGTGTGCGATCGACCTGCCCGCCGACCTGTCTATGGGTTTGCGCTCCGGCCCGGAAATTTGCGCCGACTGCGCCCGGCAACAACCGCCCGTCGATGCCACGCTTGCCGCGCTGCCTTACGCCTACCCGTGGTCGATGCTGATCGGCAGCTTCAAGTTCGGCGAGCAGCCGGGCTGGTCGGCTTTTTTCGCAGGTCTGCTTGCCAAGACGCCCGGCGTGGCCGAGGCATTGGGCACGCTGGATGCCAGCGACTGGATGGTTCCGATGCCGCTGTCGGCCGAGCGACTGCGCGCACGCGGCTTCAACCAGGCCTGGGAGCTGGCCAGCGCGCTGGCGCGCCAGAGCCAAACGCGTGCCCGCGCCGATGCCACGCTGCTGCTGCGCGTCAAGCACATGCGCCCGCAGAACCAGCTCGGGCGCGAGGCCAGGCTGGCCAACGTCAAGGGCGCTTTCCAGGTCGATCCGCTGCGCGCGGCCGGGCTCGCCGGGCGGCGCGTGCTGCTGGTCGATGACGTCATGACCAGCGGCGCCTCGGTCTTCGCCGCGGCGCGGGCACTGCGCGACGCTGGCGCCGCGGGCGTCACCGCGCTGGTGCTGGCGCGCACCGCGGTCGCCTGAGGCCGCCCGCCCGGCATGTTCAACATCGTCCTCGTCGAGCCTGAAATTCCGCCCAACACCGGCAACGTGATCCGGCTCGCGGCCAACACCGGCTGCCGGCTGCACCTGGTCGAGCCGCTGGGGTTTTCGATGGACGACAAGCAGCTGCGCCGCGCCGGGCTCGATTACCACGAATACGCCGAGGTGCTGCGCCACGCCAGCTGGCAGGCGCTGCTCGACAGCCAGCGACCGCCGCCCGAGCGCCTTTTCGCCATGACGACGCGCGGCGCCGGCAGCGTCTATGACGCCTGCTTTTTGCCCGGCGACTGGCTGGTGTTCGGCGCCGAAACCAGGGGGCTCGCGGCCGGCGTACGCGAATCGTTTTTGCCGGCCCGGCGCCTCAGGCTGCCGATGCGGCCCGGCCAGCGCAGCCTGAACCTGTCGAATGCGGTCGCCGTCGTGGTGTTCGAGGCCTGGCGGCAAAACGGTTTTGCCGGCGCAGC
Source organism: uncultured Polaromonas sp. (assembly GCA_964236835.1). Lineage (GTDB taxonomy): Bacteria > Pseudomonadota > Gammaproteobacteria > Burkholderiales > Burkholderiaceae_C > Polaromonas. Next base: position 12,032 of record CAXSGT010000023.1, on the reverse strand, counting down.
CTTGCCGGTTTGAAATCGATCAGGGGTAGCGCCGCACCAGCGCTTCGGCCACGCACACCGGCTTTTCCGATCCTTCGCGCTCGACACTCACTCGCCAGGCCAGCTGCCAGCCGGCGTTGTCGATCGGCTCGGCCGCCAGCAGCGTCATGCGCGCGCGCAGCCGGCTGCCCACCGGCACCGGCGCCATGAAGCGCACCCGGTTCAAGCCGTAATTGACGGCCATGCCGGACTCGACGACCTCGATCGACGACTCGAAGAATTTCGGCAATAGCGACAGCGTGAGGTAACCGTGGGCGATGGTCGCACCGAACGGCCCGGCGGCGGCTTTTTCGGCGTCCAGATGAATCCACTGACGGTCGCCCGTCGCGTCGGCGAACAGCTCGACCTGCCGCTGCGTTATGGTGAGCCAGTCGCTGACGGCGACATCCCGGCCGGCGCAGGCCGCGAGTTCCGCCAGTTTTTGAAAAATTCTCATCGGGGGCGTCAGCGCGTCAGGCGTCCAGCCATTCGCAAATGCTCCGCCACTGCGCCGCGTCCTTTTCAACTCTGCCGGGCGCCACGTCGAACAGCGTCAGCCCTTGCGCCGCCAGGTGGATGTAGTTTTGCGTGTCGCGCAAGAAACCCAGCACCGGAAGGCCCAGCGCCTCGACGAAGTCGCGCAGCTTGTCGGCGGCGATCGTTCGGCCATCGACCCGCATGCCGACAATGCCGACCTGCATCGTCCCGGCGTGCCGCTGCGCGGCCAGCTGGTCGAGAAAATCGCGCGTGGCGAAAATGTCGAACACGCTGGGCTGCAGGGGCACGATGACCTTGTCGGCCAGGCGCGTCACCGCTTTCAGGCGCCAGCCGTGCAGTCCGGCGGGCGTGTCGAGCACCACATGCGTTGTTCCGCGCGGCGGTTTGGCGATCAGGTCGGCCGCGACGTCCCAGCTCGTGATCGGCCTGGCGCCCGCCGGCCGCAAACCCAGCCACAGCTCGGAAGACTTCTGCCGGTCGGCGTCGCCCAGCATCACGGCGTGGCCGCGGCTGGCGAAGTAGCCGGCGATATTGGTCGAGAGCGTCGTCTTGCCGACGCCGCCCTTTGGATTGGCAATCACAACGATCGGCATTGTTGAATCCTCCTTCGTGTTATTTCCCGCCGGTCCCAGGCCGGTTTTCCGCTATCGTAACGGCATGGACACCACGCCCGCCTGGCTGGTCAACAGCTTCATCCGCCTCGCGGCGGCGGCGCTCCGCCGAGCCGCTGGCCAAAAAGCTCGGCGGCGTGAAGGCGAGCGGAACTGAAATAGTGATGAAATAACGGTTTTTCGCAATTGGGATATGCATGAGCAGCTCTTTATTTCATAGCAATTGAAGCGTTCCGGCCTAAGGCGGCAACCGTGTCTGATCGTTCTCGAACCACGCGGCACATCGAAGCCGTCCCGCATCAGCATCGCTTTAAAAAG
>CAXSGT010000023.1:0-10487 GCA_964236835.1 uncultured Polaromonas sp. | reverse complement strand
CCAGGCGCCAGCGATATGATGGCGGCGCGCATTGGCCACCGTCCGCTATCCGCCTTCCGCCTGCCGGCCAGCGCCCAAACCCTCGGGAAAGCTCAAATGATCCAACGCCGCCACGCCCTGCTCGCTCTGGGAGCGATTTACGCCGCGCCGCGCGCCGCATGGTCGCAAAACGCGGCTTGGCCCGCCAAGCCGATCAAGCTGGTGGTGGCCTTCGCCCCGGGCGGGCCGGCCGACATCATCGCGCGCTTTTTGTCGCAGCGGCTCGGCGATCGGCTCAAGCAGCCGGTGGTCGTTGAAAACCGCGGCGGCGCCGGCGGCAACGTGGCGGCGCAGGCGGTGGCGCGGGCCGAGCCCGACGGCTACACGCTCCTGGTGACGACCAGCGCCTTCGCCGTCAACCCGGCGCTGTCGCGCAAAGCCGGCTATGACCCGATCAAGGACTTTGCAACGATCGGCATCGTCGCCGGAACGCCCAATTTGCTCGCCGCGTCGCCCGCCCTGCCGGTGCAAAACATCAAAGACGTGTTCAAGCTCGCAAAAACCCAGAACCTGAGCTACGGCACCGCCGGCGGCGGGACGACGCCGCACCTGAGCGCCGAATACCTGTTCAGGTCGCTGGCCAAAGTCAACATCGTCCATGCGCCCTATAGCGGCGCCGGCCCCGCGCTGACGGCGCTGATGGGCAGCCAGGTGCAGCTTGCCAGCGTCGCCTTGCCGCCGGCGGTCGCGCTGGTCAGGGCGGAAAAAATCAGGCCGCTGGCGGTCACGAGCGCGCAGCGCGCAAGCAGCCTGCCCGACGTGCCGACGGTCGCCGAGCTGGGCTTTCCGGGCTTTAGCTTCGAGACCTGGGTGGCGCTGTTCGCGCCGGCCGGGACACCGGCCGAAATCGTTGCGCGAATCAATTCCGAACTGAACCTGATCTTGTTTATTCCGGAGTTCCGGCAGCAGCTGGCGCAGGCTGGGTTCGACCCCTTGGGCGGCCCCCGGAGCAAGGCGGCGGAGTATTTGAAAACCGAACTTGTCAAATACGCCAAGGTCGTCAAGGAAACCGGCGTGACGGCCGAATGAATGAAACGAGCCGGCAAAGGCACGCCGCGCGGGCTACTTGAACGAATCCCAGAGCAGCTTGACGCCGGTCAAAAACATGCCGAGATAGATCAGCCGGTAAAACAGTGTCTGGCCGATGCGCCGAGCCAGCCGCACGCCGAACCATACGCCGACAGGCGCCACTGGCAGCAGCAACAGCGACGTGCTCATGTTGCGCAGGTCGAGCAGGCCGAGCCAGGCATAAGGAATCCATTTCGACAAATTGATGAAGAAAAACAAAAACGCCATGGTGGCGCTGAATTTGACCGGCGACAGCCGCAGCGGAATCACGTACGCGTTGAGGGGCGGCCCGCCCGCATGCGAGACAAAGCTGGTGAAACCCGACAGCACCGACAAGATGGCCCCCATCCATTCCGGCGGCGGCGGGCTGTCGCGGCGGGGCGGAAACAAAAGGCGCTGCGCCAGAAAAATAAGCGTGAAGGCGCCGACCATGCCAGCGACGATTTTGGCGTCGAGCAGCTTGAAGAGCAATGCGCCGACAAGCGTGCCGAGCAGCGCGAAAGGCAGCAAGAAGCGAAGCAGCTGCCGGTCGAAGTCGCGGCGAAACGCCGCCAGCCCGAGCAGGTCGCACAGCAGCAGCACCGGCATGAGTATCGCCGCCGCCTGCGGCACCGTGACCGACAGCGCCATCAGCGGCACGGCCAGCGAGCCGAAACCGGCGCCGAAGCCGCTTTTGCTCAGGCCCACCAGCAGCACGGCCGGAATCGCGACCGCGTAGAACAGCGGGTCGGTGACAAGAACCAGGTTCACAAGGCAGAACCGCGCGCCGGCCCAGGCTTTAAGCGGCGCCGCGTCACTGCGCTTCAAGCCCCAGATAGGCTTTCTGGATCTCGGGCCGGCTCAAGAGCTCGCTGGCCTGGCCCTCGGCGACGATGCGGCCCTCTTCCACCACATACGCCCGGGTCGCCAGCGCCATCGCCATGGCGACGTTTTGCTCGACCAGCAGCACCGACGTGCCTTGTGCATTGATCTGGCGGATCGCGCTGAACATGTCGAGCACGATCGCCGGCGCCAGCCCGAGCGACGGCTCGTCGAGCAGCAGCAGGCCGGGCCGGGCCATGAGCGCGCGGCCGATCGCCACCATCTGCTGCTGGCCGCCCGACAGCGCGCCCGCCGGGCTTTGCAGCTTGACCTTGAGTGCCGGAAACAGCGCCAGCACCAGCTCCAGCGAGGCCTTGCGGTGCTCCTTCGCCCTGGCGATAAAGCTGCCCAGCTCAAGGTTGTCCAAAACGGTCATCTGGGTAAACAAGCGACGGCCCTCGGGAACGATGGCGATGCCCGCGTCGCAAAAACGGTGGCTCGCCAGCCGGGTGATGTCCTGGCCGTTAAAGCGCAGGCTGCCGCCGCGGATGCGCAGCAGGCCGGCAATGGCGTTGATCAACGTGGTTTTGCCGGCGCCGTTCGGGCCGACGACGCACACCAGCTCGCCGGGCTTCACGTCAAGCGTGATGTTCCACAGCGCCGGCGCGGCGCCGTAGCTCGCAGAAATGTTGTCAACTTCAAGCATGCGGCGTTCCGAGATAGGCGCTGACCACTTCGCTGTTTTTCATCACTTCCTGCGCCGGCCCGACGGCAATGAGCTTGCCGTGGTTGAGCACCGCGACCCGGTCGGCCAGCGCCATGACGGCGCGCATCACGTGCTCGACGAAAACGATGGTGGCGCCGCGATCGCGAATTTTGCGGATCAGCGCGATGGCTTCGTTGATCTCCACCGGCGTCAGGCCCGAGAGCACCTCGTCGAGCAGCACCAGCCTCGGGCGCGACGCCAGGGCGCGCGCCAGTTCAAGGAACTTGCGCTGGTGCAGGTTCAGGTCATCGGGCAGCGCCTGCGCCTTGCCGTCGAGACCGGTGAATTCCAGCCACTTCCAGGCCTCTAGCGTCGCTTGGGCGCTGCTCAGCGCGGCGCTGCCGAACATCGCGACGAGCGAGACGTTTTGCAGCACCGTCAAATGCGCGAACGGCCGCGGAATCTGGTAGGTGCGGGCAATGCCGGACCGCGCGATGCGGTGCGCCGGCAGGCCGGCAAGCTGGCGGCCCTCGAAAAATATCTGGCCGCCGCTCGTCGGATAGTGGCCGCTTACGACGTTGATGAACGTTGATTTTCCCGATCCGTTGGGGCCGAGCAGCCCCAGGATTTCGCCGGGAAACACCTGCAAATTGACCGCGTCGAGCGCCTGCACGCCCTTGAATGCCTTGGACAGGCTGCGCACTTCCAACAGCGGCTGGCTGTCAAGCGCAATGACGCGGGCCGCGGGCGTCTTTAGGCTCAAGGCGTTCTCTGCCGCTTTCGCGCCATCATTTCCAGTATCGGCGGTCGGGGGCGCCGGGCGGTCAACGCGCTTGGCGGCAGTGCGCTTGAGAAAATAGCCCAGAATGCCGTTCGGCATGAACAGGATCACGACGATCAAAATCACGCCGACGGCGGCCCTGCCGGCAATTGGATTGTTGCCCGCGGTGAAGAAGTACATCAGGCAAGTGATGACCGTGGCGCCCACCGCCGGGCCGGCCCAGTGGCGGGTTCCGCCCAGCACGCTCATCAGCACGACCGTCAGCGGCACGGTGATGGTGAAGGTCTCGCCGGCAGTGACGTACGACACGAACAGCGCATGAATCCCGCCCGCCAGACCGGCCAACGCGCACGAAATTCCGAACGCCATCAGCTTGTAGGAAAACGTCGGCACGCCCATGACCTCGGCGGCGTCCTCGTCGTCGTGAATCGCAAACAGGCCGATGCCGAGCTTGGACGCCTGAACGCGGTACGAAATAAGCAGCGTCGCGACAGCGGCGATCAGCGCCATCAAATAAATCGACGACGATGCCGTCGGGCCGATGGCGGGAACGGCGACCGCGTTCATATAGATTCCCGGTCCGCCATCGATGCGCGTGTTGAGCACTACCGTGCCGACGACGAACGTGACGGCCAGCGTCAAGAGCGCGAACAATTCGCCGCGCACCGCCTTGACGCGAAACACGACCGCGCCCAGCGCCATGCCGAACAGCGCCGCCAGCAGCGCCGCCGCCGGCAAGGTCCATAAAAAAGGCCAGTTCAAATTGACCGCCAGTCCGGCCGAGGTGTACATGCCGATGCCGAAAAACGCGCCGTGGCCGAATGAAAAATAGCCCGAGTAGCCCGACAGAATGTTCCACGACAGCGCCAGGATCGACCAGTGGCAAATCAAATACAAAAACGACTCGTAGAAAGCCGGCAGCCCCAGCCACGGGATGCTCGCCAGGACCGCACCCGCGGCCAGGATGCCGAGCACCGTTTTGTTCAGAGTCATATCTTCCCGGGGCGAAACAGCAGCATCACGATCAGCAGCGAGAACGACACGATCGGCGCCCATGACGGCGCCGCCACGGCCATCGTGACCGCTTCGCTCACGCCGATGATGACGCCGGCGACCAGCGGCCCGAGCGCGCTGCCGAGCCCGCCGAGCATGACGGCGGCAAAAACGACGCCGACCCAGGCGAAAATCTGCGACGGCGTCAGGGTGAACGTCAGCGCCAGGCAGATGCCGGCGATCGCCGCCAATGCGGCGCAGACGCCCGCAAGCATCAGCGACATGCCCTTCTGGTCGATGCCGAAAGCCGACGCGATCGGCCCGTCTTCGGCCATCGCGCGCAGCGCCTTGCCCAGGTCGGTATAGCGCATCGCCGCCCAGATCAGCAGCGACAGCGACACCGCGATGACCAGCGTGATCAGCTCGGGAACCGGAACGAACAGCGTGCCGACGTTGAATTTCTGGTCGTTGTAATGCGACTCCAGGCGCCTGAAGTCCGCCGTCCAGATCGCCTGCACGATGCTCTCGATCACCACCGTGACGCCAAACGTCACCAGGAGCGAATTGAAAGGCGAAACCGCGAAACGCGCCAGCAGCCACTGCATGCCGGCGCCGAACACGAAAAAAAGCGGCGGCAAAATAAATAGCGCGAGCAGCGGGTCGAGCTGCCAGACCGTCGCCATGTGGTAGCTCATGTAGGCCGCCAGAAAAACCAGGCCGAAGTGGGCCAGGTTGATCTGGCGCAGCAGGCCCCACGTCAGGCCCAGCCCGAGCCCGATCAGGCCATACAGGCTGCCGATGAAGAGTCCCGAAAGGATCGACTGGGCCAGCAGGTTGAAACTCGGAAAACTCATCTGAACGCCCGCCCTGCTCGGCTTCTTGCCTAGTTGACTTGCAGCTTGGCGCCCGGCGCGGCGAACTGCAGCGGGTACACCACGACCCACTTGCCGTTTTGCACCTGTTTGAGCTTCATCAGGTCATCGCCGTAATTGCCGGGACCGTCAAAACGCAGCCGGCCCTGAATCGTGTCCACCCGGTTGGCGCGCAGCCAGGCGGCGATGGCCTTGTCGTCGAAACTGTTGGCGCCACGCACGCCGGCTTCCATGATTTGCCAGGCGGTGTACGACGCCGCGGCCTGCACTTCCACGCTGGTGTCGGGAAAGCCCTGCTTGGCCGCGCGCTCGTTGAAGGTCTTGACGAAGGCGGCGGCCACCGGGTTGTTGGTGAAAGGAGGATGTTCTTCGAAAATCGTCACCGCCATCGCATTCTTACCCTCGGGCGACTTGGTCATCGGGCCGGGCGAAGGATACAGGTGAAAGTGTAGCGGCGGCGTGTAGTCGATCTTCTTCATGGCGTCGAGCAGCATGTTGCCTTCGAGGCCGAGATCGCCCACCCAGACCAGGTCGGGCTTGGCGTCCTTGACGCGCGCCGCGATCGGGCCGAAATCGCGGTTGCCGAAGTCCCATTCGAGGTACAGCACTTCTTTGAGGCCGCGCTTTTTAGCGACTTCGCGGCCACCCTGCGACATGAAGAGAACCGACGGAAACTTGCTGGTCACGATGGCGATGGTTTTGGGCGGCCTGGGCGACGCGGCCAGTGCGTCGAACACCATGTTGGGCACTGTCGTTCCTGGATCCGAACCCAGCGACCAGCCGGGAAACTGCATGTCGTACTTCGCCAGCGATGGCACGCCGAAGGTGTGGTGGAAAAGCACCTTGTTGTAGCGCTGCGCCACGCCCATCGCCGACAGGATGGTGCCGGTGCCGTACGGCCCCATCAGCAGATCTACCTTGTCGGACGTGATCAATTGCTCATAAAGCGTACGCGCCAGCTCGGGCTTGGACTGGTCGTCCTTCACCAGCCATTCGACCCTGCGGCCGAGCAAGCCGCCTTTGGCGTTGAGCTGCTCGACATAAATATCGCCGACCAGCTTGTGCGTCAGCGCGGTCGTGGCCAGTGGCCCGGTCAGCGACAGTGAGCTGCCGATGCGCAGGGGCGCCGGCGCCTGCGCGGCCGCGGGAGCGGCTAAAAATGTGCTGGCGCCAGCCGCAATCGCCGCCATCGCCAAAAAATGCTTGAGTAATTTCATGATTTGTCTCCTGTTGATTTATATGCAACGCATCCGGGGAATGCGCGGAACCGGTGAAAGATGCGGTTTACAAAACCGTGCACGCCTGCTCGAACGACAGGCGCGGATTGCGGTCGAACAGCTTGCTGTCGTCGCCATAGCCGATGTTGATCAAAAAGTTCGCCGACAGCCGGCCGTCGGCAAAAAATTCGGCGTTCACTTTGGCCAGATCGACGCCGCTCATCGGCCCGCAATCCAGCCCGACGGCGCGCGCGGCCATCATGAAATAAGCGCCGCCGAGCGTGCTGTTGCGCACTGCCGTTCCCTGCGTGAGCGCCTGGTTGCCGGCAAAGTTTTCCATCGCGCCGGGGCGGTGCCAGATCGTCGGCATGTGCTCGAAAAACCGGTTGTCGGTCGCGACGATCACCGTCACCGGCGCAAGCTGGGTTTTTTCAACATTGCCGGGCGACAGCGCCGGAAGCAGCCGCGCCCTGGATTCCGGGCTGATGAGAAACACATAGCGCGCGGGCTGGGTGTTCATCGACGTCGCGCCCCATTTGGCGATGTCATAGACCTCCTGCAGCAGCGCCATGGGAACGGGTTTGTCCTGAAATCCGTTGGCGGTGCGGGCGTTGAAGAAGAGCTGGTCGAGGCAGGCTTGGGCGATTTTCATGGAATGCTTTGGTTAAAAGTAAGGATAAAAAATTGGGAATGGAAAAGCCGCGATTATGAAAGCAATTACACCGGCCGGGCTGCAATTCGATGTAGCGCCAAGGCAAGGCCGGCGCGTCGAAAATGGATCGTTTTAAAAAAGAGGGCCGGCCGCTCAGCGCTCCAACGCGCCGCCAGCGAGCCAGCGCGCGCCCCGGCGGTACAGCGATTCGACCACGCCGCCCTTGAGCATCGCCATATCGAGCTTGATGTCGTAGCCGATATGCTGCTGGATATACGCCAGGTGCCGGTAACCCTCGGGCAGCTGCGCCAGCCGGGCCGCGTCGAGCGTCAGCACCGCAGCCGGGTTCACCGGGTCGATGCGGTCTTTTTCGTAGATCGGCTGGCGATGCAGCAGCTTCCACTGGCCCTCATGCTTTTGCACAAAATCGTAAAAACGACCGGTGCACAGCACGTCGCAGAGCACCGGGCCTTCGGCGCCTTCGACCATGCCGCGTTGGGAAATCGTCATTTTCGTCTGCGCGATGGCGCGCTCGCCGGCGATCTCGACCGCCGAGCCGCCCAGAAAATGCAGGATGCTCACGCCCTTGTTCCAGCCTTCGCGCGTGACGCGGATGAAGTCGCTGAACGGCCCCTGGAACCAGGTCGCCATCATCGTGCCTTCCGGGTGCCAGACGGTCGCGAAGCGCTCCCAGTCGCCGGCGTCGCGCCACAGCGCCCAGCGCTCGATCATCTGCCGGATCAGCGCTTCGTTCTTCAGGTTTTCATCGATGTCGTCAGTCATGGATCGCTTCCTCGATTTGCTGGCTTGGCGCACCCGGCATGCCGCCTTGCCCAATTTCATAATCGACCTGATGGCGGGCCGTGCGCAAATCGCCTAATTCGCTTTTGACTCGCAGGTGTTCTGGATGCGCCGCATACGCGTCGAGCGCGGCCTGCGTTGCGAATTCGGAATACAGCACCACATCGCAGGCGTAGTCGATGCGGCTGGCGTCGACGCCGACTTCCAGGTGCAGCAAACCCGGAATGCGCCCGCGCAGCGACTCGAAACTGCGTTTGAGCAGATCGACGCCCAAAGCTTTTTCCAATGCCGTGTCGCCGCGGACATTCCACATCACGATATGCTTGATCATTGCGCGCTCCCAGGCATTTCAGGCTGTCGAGATGGCTTCGCTCCGGTCACGCCGCCGGCGCGAAGCCGGCCTTTTGCGGCCACAGGTTCACGAAGGCATGCACGCTGATGCTGGCGTACAAACCGGCTTTGGTGAAAGGCTCGTTCGCCAGCCAGGCGTGGGCGGCGTCGCGCGATTCGAAATCAATCGCCAGCAGGCTGCCGATCATGGTCTGGCCATCGTCGGCCGTGAGGATCCCGGCGAAGGCCATGCGCTCGCTGATCGGCGCCAGGTAAGCCTTGTGCTCGGGCCGCATGCGCAGCCGCAACGCCAAGCTGTCGGGCTTGTCGATCAGCGAAAAAACAAAAATCACCTCAGGCCTCGGTTGCGGGCAGCGGATTCAGCACGAAATCGAAGTCCAGGCTATAGCTGCCGTCGGCGCCCTTGACCCAGTCGGCGATCAGCGACGAGCGAACGCCGAACACGACGTCCGAGTCGAGGTACTGGTCATGGTCGCGAAACACATGCGTGATCAGCCGCTCGTAGCCTGGCGCCTCGATCATGAAATGCAGATGCGCCGGGCGCCAAGGATGGTTCCGGGTCGCCGCCAGCATGGCGCCGACCGGCCCGTCGCTCGGAATCGGATAGGCCTCGGCCAGAATCGTCCTGAAGTGGAACCGGCCCTGGTCGTCGGCATTCAAGATGCCGCGCGCCTGCGGATGCGCCAGGTGCGAATACTGCACGTCGTAGTTGCCGTCGGCATCGGCCTGCCAGACGTTGATGAGCGCATTGGGCACCGGCGCGCCGCCCAGCGACTTGATCGTTCCACGAACCATGCAAGGCTCGCCCTTGGCGCCATTGGCGACGTCGTCTCCGAGCGCGAAGCGCGGCGCTTCTTCAAGAAAAAACGGCCCGAACACCGTCGGCTCGGTGCAGCCTGGCGGCTTGTCGTTGTTCATCGCAACCGTCAACATCGACAGGCCCAGCGTGTCGCTGAGCAAAATGAATTCCTGCCTCTTGGCGTCGCACATCTGGCCGGTGGCGGTCAAAAATTCGATCCCCTGCATCCATTCGGCTTCGGTCAGCCTGACCTCGCGCGCAAAGGCGTGCAGGTGCTGCACCAGGCTGGTCAGAATTTCCTTGAGCCGCGGATCGGGCGTGGTCGCCAAGCGGCCCAGCACGGCCTGCGTGATGGTGTCTTGATTGAGGTTGCGCAATTTTTACTCCTTGGGGTCGGTGCCAGAGCGCAGACTGTAAGCATGGCAGAGAGCTTTGAACAGGGGGTGAAGGTAAATTAGTTTTCCATGCAGCGGAAAAAAAAGTCGCATCACTCTGGGCTATAGGCTTAAAGCCCGATTGACGGGATTTTTTAAAACGAATAGTCTGGCCTGTTTTTTTCCCCAAATCCTTCAATGGAGCAACGCATGACCGTTTCCCTCACCGTCAACGGCGCCCGCCATACCAGCGCGGCCTCGCCCAGCACGCCCCTGCTGTATGTGCTGCGCAACGACCTGGCGCTCAACAGCGCCAAATACGGCTGCGGCGTCGGCCTGTGCGGCGCCTGCACGGTGCTGCTGAACGGCCAGCCGATCCGCTCGTGCATCTATCCAGCGTCGAACGCCGCCAAGGGCAAAATCACGACGCTCGAAGGACTCGGCTCGCCCGACAAGCTGCATGTGCTGCAAAAGGCGTTTATCGAGGAGCAGGCCGCCCAGTGCGGCTATTGCATCTCCGGAATGATCATGTCGGCCAAGGCGCTGCTCGACCGCGTGCCCAACCCCAGCGAAGCGCAGATTCGCGACGCCATGGCAGGCAATCTGTGCCGCTGCGGCACCCATACCCGCATTTTGAGCGCCATTACGCGCGCCGCAAAGGAGCTTGCATGAGCCGCGTTGCCCCACTCGTCACCAGCCGCCGCGGGTTTTTGAAAGCAGGCTCGCTGACGATCGCGTTCAGCCTGTCGCCGTTCAACCCGATCGCCGCCCAGGGCGCCGCGCAGGCGGTATTGCCCGGCAGCCTGAACAGCAACCGCATGCTCGATGGCTGGCTGCGCATCAATGCCAATGGCACGGTGACGGTTTTTACCGGCAAGGTCGAACTCGGCCAGGGCATTCTTACGGCCTTAAGCCAGATCGTCTCGGACGAGCTCGATGTCGATCCGAAGCGCCTGGAGATTATCTCGGGCCACACCGCGCTCACGCCGAACGAAGGCGTGACATCGGGCAGCCTGTCGGTGCAGGACAGCGG
>CAXSGT010000022.1:5378-26393 GCA_964236835.1 uncultured Polaromonas sp. | reverse complement strand
GCAGCGATAGCGTTTGCTTCATGAGCCCCCACGCTCCCCACTGCGTGTGGTTCGCGGCCCCCTCGGGGGGCAGGGAGCTACACGAAGTGAGCGACCGTGGGGGCATCACATCCTGAAGTGTTCGCCCAGGTACACGCGGCGGACATCGGCGTTGCCGACGATCTCGGCGGGCGTGCCGCTGGCCAGCACATGGCCGTCGTTGATGATGTAGGCATGGTCGCAAATGCCCAGCGTTTCGCGCACATTGTGGTCGGTGATCAAGACGCCGATGCCGCGCGCCTTCAAAAAACCGATGATGCGCTGGATTTCGATCACGGCGATCGGGTCGATGCCGGCGAACGGCTCGTCGAGCAAAATGAAGCGCGGCTGCGTCGCCAGGGCGCGGGCGATCTCGACCCGCCGGCGTTCGCCGCCCGACAGCGAAGGCGCCGGTGCGTCGCGCAGGTGATCGATGCGCAAGTCTTTCAGCAGCGCGTCGAGCTGCGCCTCGAGGTCCGCGCGCGGCAGCGGCTTGCCCTTCGGGCCGCGCTGCAGCTCGAGCACGGCGCGAATATTTTCCTGCACCGTGAGCTTGCGGAAAATCGACGCCTCCTGCGGCAGGTAGCTCAGGCCCAGCCGGGCGCGCAGGTGGATCGGCATGTGCTCGACCGGCTCGCCGTCGATGGAAATTTCGCCCGCGTCGGCGCGCACCAGGCCGACGATCATGTAAAACGACGTCGTCTTGCCGGCGCCGTTCGGTCCCAGCAGGCCGACGACCTCGCCTTTTTGCACCGACAGCGAGACATCCTGCACCACCCGGCGGCTACCGTAAGATTTTTGCAGTCCCTGCGCGACCAGGCGGCTGGGCGTTGCCGCGCGGACCGCCGAATCATCGGAGACTGGCGCCTGAATCGCTTCACTCATGAGCTCAAGGCGCTTTCTGGCTCGCAATGCCGCCGCCCATGGCGCCGCTCGGGCGCAGCGCGGGCGCGGCTCGGGCTGGCGGCGTCGCGGGCGCGACTGGCGCCGAAGCGGCAACGCGTGGCGACAACAGCGCCCGGATCCGGCCGCCGGGGTTGCCGGCGCTTCGGTTTTGCGCGCCGCCATCGACGCTGAACACGTCGGTGGTGTTGTCGTAGGTGATCAGCGCGCCGGTGGTTTCGTCGCTCAGCGTCGCGCCCTTGTAGCGGCGCACCACGGCGCGCGTGATGAACTTGACCAGGTCGGCGCGGCTGTCGTATTCGATCCGCTCGCCTTCGCCCTCGATGTATTCATCGACGCCGTCGCGCTTCTTGCGGAAATAGGCCAGCTTGCCCGGCGCCGCGAGGGCGATTGCCAGCTGGTAGCCCTCGGGGTCCTGGCTGACATCGACCTTGGCGCCGCGAATGATCGTCGTGCCCTTGGTGATGACGACGTTGCCGGTGAAAACGCTGGTCTGCTTCAGGTCGTCATAGCGCAGCGCGTCGGCTTCGGCGTTCATCGGCTTGTCGCGGTCGCCGCTTTCCGCCGCGGCGGGAAGGGCGCCGCCGGCCGCCAGAGCGGCAGCCAGGAGCAGTGAGGCAAAGGAACATTTCATAAGGCACGAATCTTGCTGCAAAAAATTCTGTTGATTGTAGTCGTCGAAAAAGCTTTCGCGGCGCATAAAAATTTTTGCCGCTGTTTTCCGCTGCGAATTTACCCAGCCGGGCTTTCACCCGCCTTGCCGGTACGGCAATTGGGTTGCGTGCCGCTTGCAAAAGCATCTCCGTGCAGCAAAAGTGAAGCGATCAAACGGGTCGCCAGCCGCGGGCCTGCGCGGCTGGCAAAGCGCAACCGGGCGCTGGCGCGCTAATTTCGGTCTGATTTGCGCCGACGCGGCGATGGCGCAACGATGTCCTCGGGCGCCGCCTGCAACGTCGGAGGCGCCGCAACCGCCACCGCGGGCACGGGGAGCATAGTTTCTGTGCCCGACGCAGCCACCAGGACGACCATTGGCACTGAAGACGGAACCACCGCCAGCGCCAAGCCGGAAGAAACAAGAACTGGCGTGAACCCGGCCGGCGGCACTGGGGGAATCGCCGGCGCTAAATAGGGCGCGGCGGGCGGGGCCGCGGCAACCGGTGTGGCGGTTGACACCGGCGGCTCCACGACCACCGGTGGCGGGGCCACAACCGGCGGGGCCACAACTACCGGTGGAGTCACGACGACCGGCGGAGCCACTACAACCGGTGGCGCGACGACCACCGGCGGCACGACAACTTCAGGCGGAGCCACGACCACAGGTGGAGGCACGACAACCGGGGGAGTGACTACTACCGGCGGCGGCACGACTACCGGCGGCACGACCACCACAGGTGGAGTTACCACCACAGGCGGAGTCACGACCACCGGCGGTGGAATCACCACCACAGGCGGTGGAATCACCACCACAGGCGGTGGAATCACCACCGGCGGAGGAACATCGACCGGCGGCGGAACGACGACCACTACGGGATAAATAGTCGCGGTGGTTTTTGCAACCACCGGCCCGCAGCAAGAAACCGGCAGGGCGAATTTACTGGCATTTACGCCGCTTAGGCTATAGCCGCTAAAGACAATGGTTTTGCCGCTACCGACATCTGGCGTCTCGAAAGCGGCGGCGCTGCCGGGGCCGGCCACCAGCGTGACGCCAGTGGGGCTGTTCGTCAAGCCCGAAAGCGTCGTCGCGGTCGTGCCGTCGAAGGTCTTGTTGCCTCCCGCGGCGAACACCAGCATATGCTGCGTCAGCGCCGCGCCGTTGGTCAACGTGAACTTCGACGCGTAATCCGTGGGTACGTTGTAGGTAACCGGGTTGTAGTTGATGGTGACCGGCGCGTTTGGCCCGGTAATAGGAGCCGGAGGAGTAAGCGCCGCGAAAATCACCGTGCCGCCCGCGGCGCCCGGTCCGGTGCCGCCGGTGCCGGCGCTGAGCACCAGGCCGAGTGGCAGGTCCAGGCTCTGCGCCGGAATAGCGCTGCCCCGGGTCAGCGTGATTTTCGCACCCACGTTCACGTCGATCGCGGCGCACATGCTGATGTTGCCATCGATCGTCGTCATCGCGGCGCTCATGTTCACATTGCGTCCAGCGCTTAACAGCACACTGCCATTGACCGTCGTGATCGGCGCGTTCACGTTGATGTCGCGACCACAGCACACTTTGAAATTTCCATTCGTGGCGGCGACAGCCTGGTTCACGTTTACGTCCCGGGCGGCGTTCAATGTCAGCGTCGTCGGGGCTGAACTGGCGGTCCAGCTGACTGCCTGGTTGACGTTGATGTCACCGTTGCCCAGGGTCGCCGTGTTGAGGCTGGTCACGGGGGGCGTTCCGGCCACGGTCGCGTCGGGCCCGGTGTTGGTGCTGATGGTGACGCTGTTGGTGACCAGCAAGGCCGAAAGCGTTGCGCCGGAAATATTGTTTCCAGCGGCGCCGCCGATCGTGAAGTCCTGCGGGTCGATCAGCCAGGTGCCGGTCAGCCCCTGGGCGGCGAGCGTGGTGATCTTGGCCGCGTTCGCAATATTCACCTGCGCGGCCGATGTTTCGATGAACCCGCCGTTGCCGCCGGCCGGCGCGCTCGCGTCCAGCGTGCCGGCAACGTTGACGGCGCCCGAGCGCATGCCGCCCAAAAGCCGAATGCTGCCACTGCCGCTTTCAAGCGTCTGCGCCTGAATCACACCGCTGTTGTTGACCGCATTGGACAGCAGGCTGCCGGCCGCCTGCGCGGTCAGCACCACCTGGCCGCCATCGGCGCGTATCAATCCGCCATTTTGCGCCAGCGCGTTGACCGCGCCCTGATCGACCGTGACGTTGAGCAGCTTATCGCCCGCCACGTCGAGCGTCATGGCGTCGCCGGCGGCTAAAGCGATAGTGCCGAGTCTGGCTGAAATAACACCCTGGTTGCTGACATTGGCGCCGAGCAGCGCCACATAGCCGCCATCGGCTGCGTTGATTGCCCCTTGGTTGACCACGGCGGCGCTGCTGCCGCCGGAAAATCTGTAATTGCGCGCTGTGAAGTCGGCGTCGGTGATTCCCTGGGTCGAAGCGACGAGGCCGCCGACGTTGACCGATGCGCCGGGGCCGAAAAGGATGCCGTTGGGGTTGACCAAAAATACCTGGCCGTTGGCCGACAAGCTGCCCAGAATGCTCGACGGGTCGGAACCGATGACGCGGTTGAGCGCCACCGAATTGCTTCCCGGCTGCACAAACCGGACAGCTTCGCCCTGCCGGATGCCAAAGCTTTGCCAGTTGATCGCCACATTCGGCGTGGTCTGGGTGATCGTCAGGTTGCCTGGCGTGCCGCCCAGGCTCGCCGCGCCGGTCACCACGACGCCGCCCGTCGGTTGCGCCAGCGCCGCCGTGCCCCAAGCCAGCAACAGCGACAGCGACAGCGTTTTGAGTTGAAAGCCTGCCTGAGCGCCGATGGCCGCTGTGCGGGACGGTGCATTTTTGCCCGCGCTGCGGCTGGGTTCGGATGCGGCGGCAAAAGTGCTTGTCCGGTCGAGCCAGATCGATCGGTGGATGAGGTTCATGGTGCGTCTCCTAGGGTTTCTTCGAACTACTGGTCAGCCCGCTTCTGCGCAAGCGAGCCCGTTCAAAAGTATTTAACGGCCTGTATCCAAAAGCGGCCTTTGGCATCCGGCGCCGAAGTGGCGACGGCGTTTCCAAGCTTGCGGGCGTAAAAAACCCTCAGCAGAAAATTGCCGTAGTCGCTCCAGTTAAGCCCTGCGCCGGCGCCGCTCAGGGTGCGGCGGTTGTCGCCGGACGCCCAAGGATTTTTGTTCACCGTCACGCTGCCGGTATCGATAAAGCCCACCAGCTGAAACCGTCCGGGAAGCGGGCCGGCAAACACCGGCAACTGCCATCTGGCTTCGAGTGTCAGGACATAGCCCTGGTCGGCGTAAGCTTCACCTTCCGGATAGGCGCGCACACCGTTGATGCCGCCGAGCTCGATCTTCTCGGAGATGTCCAGGTTTTTCGAGGCAACTTGAGCGCTGACGGCGCCATAAAGCGAAAAAGAATTGCTCACGCCTTGCAGCCGCATGGCGCTCAATCCGAGTTTGGTGTAATGCCCGTTGCTTTGCGCGGTCGCCGCGTCGAACAGGCGAATTTCAGGGGTTTGAATGTCGATGCTGCCAGCCGTCGCGGTCAATGCATAGCCGGTCAACCCGCCGCCGGCAAAATAATCGCGCTGGTCGCCACGCAGGCTCGCCATCAAGGCATGCGCCTTTTTGTCGGCTACCGTCGCAGTCGAGCCAGTGTTGTCGCGCAAGGTCTTGCTGTCGTAGGCAAGCTGCGCGTAAAGGTTGCTGTCGCGCGAGCGGATCAGCGGATAGCTGCCGTACACGCTTGCGATCGTGGCGCTGCCGCTGGCTTGCAGACTTGCAAATTCCCTGCCCAGCTCGTACCTCAGCGAGCTGTAGGCAAGCCCGGCCGTCGCTTTGCCGAACCGACTTTGGTATGCCGCGCGGGCATAGCTCAGTCCGGACCCCGATGTCAGCACCCGCAGCGAAGCGACGTCGCCATGGCCAGCGGGATTGTTCAGGTTGACCGTCGCCCCGATGCGGTTCGCGCCGGTGTACCGGTTGCCCGCGTTGTCCGCGTCGATGCTGCCGGTGACACGCTGGCCAGGGTTGACGTCAACGATCAGGTCCGAGCTTCCTGCCGAAGCGCCCGGCGTCAGCGTCGAGGAAATGTTCACGCCGGGGATGTCTGAAAGCAGCAAAAGGCGGCTTTCCAGCGGACCAATCGCCACCGTGTCGCCACTGCGAAGGCCATCGAGCTGGCTGCGCACCAGGGCATCGGACAGGCCGGTCTGGTTGCGCACCTCGATCCGGCCGTATTCGCCCTCAACGACGGCGATGGTGACTGCGCCGCCTTTGATATCTTGCGGCGGCAAATAAGCCTGGGCGACGAAATAGCCGTCCTTGCGATAACGCTCGGTAATGCTCGATGCCAACGCCCGCAGGTCGGCAAGCGCCAGTTCGCTGCCCGGCTTGAATCCGCTTAGCGCAATCAGTTCAGCGTCGGAGTAGGCGCGCGCGCCTGTGATTCGCAGGCTGTTGACCATGATTTTTATTCCGTCGGCCGCTGGCGTGGCCGACGAGGGGGCAGGCTCGATACTAATTTTCGGCGCCGGTTTTTGCAAAGCGGGCGACGCCGGAATCTGCTGCAGCTGGCTCCCCGCACTTGGCGCTTGCTGGGCAAAAATCGCAGGGCTCAATGCCAACAATGCCGTTGGCAGTAACTTGTTACAAGACATAACGCATAGCCCATCCGTTCAAAAAGGTTCAGCACGATGGTAACTAGTCGTAGAAACTTTTGTGAGAATTAGTATAAATATAGTAAGTTTTTGTAAATCTTTCTTAAGTTGGAAACCAACTACCAGTGCAAGTCACGCGGCTGAGAGCTAATGGCTGGCCGCTTTGCCACCCGGTCGCGCCAGGTAGAAAATGACGCGGCGCGCCTTCCAAGTTTGGTTGTTACCAGCTTGAGAAAGCGACTTTCGCGCTCCTAAGACGATGCTTGACGTAGGTACCCAAACCGCTGCGAAACAAGCCCGCGTTAACTTTTTGTCTGTCTGCGGTTTCTCGATGGATTTAGACGCACTGCCCCCGGCTGCCGGGCCTGCACGCTAGCGCGCGTTGCTTCGGGACTGGCCAATCAGGTAATCGACGACCTGCAGCGAACGCTCGAGCGTCTTGGCCTGCGTGCCCGAGGTGAAGTAGCGCCCGGCGATGCCCAGGGCCGGCACGCCATCGACCGCATAGGCGTCTTGCAGCTGCGTCGCTTTGCGCGCCTTGGTGCTGATGGCGAAAGAGTTGTACAGCTCGGTGAATTTCGCCTTGGGAATGCCCTGCTTTTCAGCCCAGGCGGTGATCTGGTCGGCGGTCGCCAGCGGCTGCTTTTCGACGTGGATCGCGTTGAAGACCTTTTTATGCAGCTCATCGACCTTGCCCAGGCTTTCGAGCACGTAGTAAAGGCGCTGCTGCGGCTCGAAGTCGGCCCGGAACGACACCGGCGCGCGGCGCACATACACGTCCTTGGGCACTTTTTTGGCCCAGGCGTCGAACATCGGCTCGAACGCGTTGCAGTGCGGGCAGCTGTACCAGAAGAACTCGACCACCTCGACCTGGCCGGCGGGCGCTTCGGTCGGCGCCGGCCTGGCGATCGTCAGGTAGTCGGTGCCGTTTTGAAAGGCTCTTGCCTGCGCCCGCGCGGGCACAGTGGACGCGCCCAGGGTGGCGGCGGCCGCCAGCGTCGCGGTTGAAAGCGAAAATTCACGTCGTTGCATCAATTTTTCTCCTGGTGTCGATATGGCAAGGGTTGGACACGCGGCGCCGGAAAAGTTCAGCCGGGGCGCACACGCTCAGCGCTGGACCCGGACCAGCGCGGTTTCGATCGAGTTGTTGTCCAGCCGGTCCTTGACCCTGTCGGCGTCGTCCTTCTTGTCGAACGGCCCGACGCGGACCCGGTACACCGTGCGGCCGGCCTGCTCGCGCTCGGTGACCCGGGCCTGCATGCCCAGCAGCAGCAGCCGGGCGCGCTGCTGCTCGGCGTCTTCGGTCGTGCGAAACGCGCCGGCCTGGATGAAATAGCTGAACGGGTCGGAAGTGGACGACGGCGAAGGCGCTTCCGACCGGGCGCGGGCCAGGTCGCCCAGCGGATCGGCCGATGGCGCCGGCCTGGCCGGCCGGACGGCGGCCGGCGGCGGCGCGACCGAGGCCACCACGGCGGGCTTGGGCGGCTTGACCGCGGCCTGCGCGCGCTCGGGCGCGGCGCCGGTGGGATCGGGCACCGTGCTGGCGAGCGGCGGCTCGGGTTCGGGAGCCGCTTCAGGCGCGGGCGCCGGCGCCGGCTCGCCGGCTGGCGCAGGCGCTGGTTTGGCCGGGTTTTTCCCGGCCAGCGGCGCGTTCGGATTCCAGTCGCGGTTTTTCTTCGCTTCGGCGGCGTCGCTGTCGGAGCCGCGCGGCAAGCCTTTGCTCATGAACGGCACCGGCACCTTGGTGACATAGACCGCGACCGCCAGGGCGATGCCCAGGCCTAGCAGGGCGCCGATGATGAAACCCAGCAGGGTTCCGCCTCGTTCTGGGTTCATGCCTTGGTTCGCCGGCATGGGCCGCGCCAAAATTTGTCTGGAGTGCTTCATGGTGGTCTCACATTTTGCGCGGCGCGCCGACGCCCAGCACCGCCAAGCCATTGTGCAACACCTGCGCGGTCGCGGCGACCAGCGCCAGGCGCGCAAGTTTGAGCGCCTCGTCATCGACCAGTATCCGCTCGGCGTCGTAATAGCTGTGGTAGCAGGCGGCGAGCTCGCGCAGGTAGAACGCCACGTCGTGCGGCGCGAAGCCGGCCGCCGCGTGCTCCAGCATGTCCGGGTAACGCGCCAGCAGCAGCATCAGCGCCTGTGCCTGCGGGCTGGTCAAGGGCGAAAGATCGACGCTCGCCAACCGGTTTTCATCGCCGCCCCAAGCCGCCAGGATCGAGCAGATGCGGGCATGCGCGTACTGCACGTAATAGACAGGGTTTTCATTGTTCTTGGCCAGGGCGAGGTCGATGTCGAAGGTGTATTCGGTGTCGGGCTTGCGGCTGAGCAGAAAAAAGCGCACCGCGTCGGCGCTGGTCCACTCGATCAGGTCGCGCAGCGTGACATAACTGCCGGCGCGCTTGGAAATCTTCACTTCCTCGCCGTTTCTGACGACGCGCACCATGGTGTGCAGCACATAGTCGGGGTAGCCTGCTGGGATGCCGGCGCCGGCCGCCTGCAGTCCGGCGCGCACGCGGGCGATGGTGCCGTGGTGGTCCATGCCCTGGATGTTCACGGCCTGGGTGTAGCCGCGCTCCCATTTGGCCAGGTGGTAGGCGACGTCGGGAACGAAATAGGTGTAAGCGCCGTCGCTTTTTCTCATCACGCGGTCCTTGTCGTCGCCGTAGTCGGTCGATCGGAGCCAGAGCGCGCCATCGTCTTCATAGGTCTTGCCGGCGTCTTTCAGCCGCCGGACGGTGGCGTCGACCCGGCCCGAGCCGTACAGGCTCGACTCGAGATAGTAGTTGTCGAAGCGCACCGA
Source organism: uncultured Polaromonas sp. (assembly GCA_964236835.1). Taxonomy (GTDB): domain Bacteria; phylum Pseudomonadota; class Gammaproteobacteria; order Burkholderiales; family Burkholderiaceae_C; genus Polaromonas. The sequence continues at coordinate 17,354 of CAXSGT010000022.1, read as the reverse complement.
AAAAGCCCGCAAATCGAGATCCTGCTCGCGCCGCAGGTAGGCCACGGCGAACTGGCGGATCGACTCGATGTCGTCCACGTCGCCCGACGCGGTGAATTCGCGGTCGTCGGACCTGACGGTCTTGCGCGCGAGAAAGTCGCCGGCGATGTCGGCGATGTAGGCGCCGTGGTACGCCGGCTCGGGCCAGCCGGCGTCGCCCGGCTTCAATCCTCTGGCGCGCGCCTGCGTGCTGGTCGCCAGGGTGTGGATCTGCGCGCCGGCGTCGTTGTAATAAAACTCGCGGTAAACCTGGACGCCCTGGGTTTTGTACAAATTGCAGATCGCGTCGCCCAGCGCCGCCTGCCGGCCATGGCCGACATGCAGCGGGCCGGTCGGGTTGGCCGAGACGAACTCGACGATCATTTTGCGGCTATGGTTGGCCGGCTGCGCGCCGTAATCGGTGCCCGCCTGAAGTACCTCATGAACGGTTTGCTGCTTGGCGGCGGGCTTGAGCCGGATGTTGATGAAGCCCGGCCCGGCGATCTCGACCGCATCGACCCAGCGCTCGAAAGCCGGCGACTGCAAGAGCCGGGCGCGCAGGCTTTCGGCCGCCTGGCGCGGGTTTTGCCGCAAGGATTTGGCCAGCTGCATCGCGGCGGTGCAGGCCAGGTCGCCTAGACCCGCGACCTTGGGCGACTCGAAGGCGGCCTTGCCTGCGGCGCCCGGAGCGAGCTGTTCCAGCGCGGCGGCGAGGGCGGCGAGCAGGTCTTTTTTGATCGATTGCATCGGCGGATTTTACGGTCAGGCCAGTGCCGCCGGTCTTGCCGCCAAGGCTTGGCGAATGCCCGGTCATCCGATCAGACCGGCGCCGCGTTAGGCATTGGATTTCCAGCCGGAACTCAAAGCCCATCCCTTTATTTTTGGAGTCCTCATGAAAAAGCTCTTGTCCCTCAGCGCCGCCGCCTTCGCCCTAGCCATGAGCCTGTCCGCCGCGGCCCAGGCGCAGCCCACCCCGGCGGCTGCATCGGCTCCAGCGGCGCAGACCGCCCCGGCCGCCACGGCGCCGGCCACAGCCAGCGGCGCCCAAGGCGCGCAGCAAAACAAGATGAAGACCTGCAACCATGACGCGGTCGGCAAAAAAGGCGGTGAGCGCAAGGCTTTCATGAAGGAATGTCTGAGCGCCAAAAGCGCAATGTCGCCGCAAGCCGCCCAGCAGGGAAAAATGAAAACCTGCAACGTCGAGGCCAAGGGCATGAAAGGCGACAGCCGCAAGAGCTTCATGAAAGAGTGCCTGAGCAAGGCCGCCTGATCGCCAGCGCTTGCCGCGAACACCCCTGGAGCCTGCCGGAAGCCTTGATGCGGCGTCTGGCGGGCTCGCTGTTTTTGCGCCGCTTTTTTTGGCATGATTCAGCCATGCTTTCCCGCGCCCATCTGACTCCTTCGATCTCGTGCGTCATGCCGGCCTTCAACGAGGCGCGCAACCTGGGCGTGGTGGTGCCGCATACGCTGGCGATGCTGCAAAAGCTGTCGGCGCAGCATGAGCTGATCGTCGTCGATGACGGCAGCACCGACGACAGCGCCAGCGTGATGCAGGCGCTTTGCGCCGCCTCCTCGCATATCGTGTATGTCCGCCTGTCGCGCAACTTCGGCAAGGAGCATGCGCTCACCGCCGGCCTGGACCGGGCGGGCGGCGACACCGTCGTGCTGATGGACGCCGACGGCCAGCATCCCACCTCGGTACTGCCCGAGATGCTGGCGAAATGGCGGCAGGGCGCCGACGTGGTCTATGCCGTGCGGCGAAGCCGGGGCGACCAGACGGCGCTGCAGGCTAGGCTGGTGAACCTTTTCTACAAGCTCATCAACTGGGGCAGCCACATCGAGATTCCGGCGCACGCGGGCGACTTCAGGTTCATGGACCGCCAGGTGGTCGACGCCCTCAAAGCGCTGCCCGAGCGCAACCGCTTCATGAAGGGGCTCTACGCCTGGGTCGGGTTCAACAGTACGGCGATCGACTACGAACCGCTGCCGCGTGTGGACGGCCGCACCCATTTCGGCCTGCGCAGCTCGTTTTCGCTGGCGCTGACGGGCATGGTGGCGTTTTCGACCGCGCCGCTGCGGCTTTTGACCTGGCTGGGCTTCCTGCTGGCCGGCGGCGCCCTGGGTTTCGGCGCCTGGGTGGTGCTCGAGCACTTCATCTGGGAAACCGCCGTTCCCGGCTACGCAACGCTGGTCGTCGGCATGATGTTCCTGAGCGGCATCCAGCTGCTGAGCATCGGCGTGCTGGCCGAGTACGTCGGGCGCATCTACGACGAGGTCAAGCAGCGGCCCGCCTATATCGTCGCGCTGCGCGTCGGCCAGGGCCTGACGGACCCGGGCGACTGATGCGCGGTTTGCGCGTGCCGGCGGCGGCCCGTGGCGGCCTATGGTTCCTGGCCGTGGGCGCCGCGGCCTCGGCGACCCACCTGCTGGTGTTCGCTGCGGCGCAGCACTGGCTCTGGCCGGAACTGGCCAACGCCGTCGGCTTCCTGGTGGGCTTTTTCGTCAGTTTCCATGGCCACCGGCGCTTTACTTTTCCCGATGCGAGCACCACCGCCCGGCAAAGCTTCGGACGTTTCGCCATCACGGCGCTGGCCGGTTTCGCCAGCAACGAGGCGACCTTCGTGCTGCTGCTGCGCGGCGCCGGCTGGCCTGCGCTGGCGGCCCTGCCGGCGGCGCTGGTGGTCGCCGCTGGGCAGACTTATCTACTTGGGAGATATTGGGCCTTCAGGCGCTGACGGGCCCGCGGCCTGGGGCGGCGTGCGCTGCGGCCGGTAGAGCGACCAGGTGCGGCCCTTGAACACCTGGACATAGCCGCCAAGCGCCGCGTCATGGCTGTACACCAGCCAGACGCCGGGCCGCGTTCTGACCTGCGCCAGCACCTCGGGCGTTTGCAAAACCGCCGCCGAGCGCGCCTCGAACGCCGTTCCGTCGAGCAATTCATGCTGCCAGTCGTCGCTGTCCGACCGGCGCAGCGCCGGCCAGTCCTGGATCACCACCATGGGCGCCAGAGCCTGGCGGTAAAACGGCAGGTCGTAGGCATAGTCGCCGAGCATATAGACCGTATCTTCTGCCCGGCCGCCCGCCGCCCGCAGCGCCTGGGCGACCTCTTGCGCGCTGTATTTTTCGATGTATCGCGTCGCCGCGATGTGGACGCCCAGCGCAATTGCGACGCTTAAAGCCCACAGCGCGGCGAACAACCTTTCCCGCGCCCGCGCGCCAAGCTTGAGCCGGGCCATCGCGTCGTCCCAGCCGAGCGCCGCCAGCAGCGCCAGCGGCGGCATGGCTGGAAACGCATAGCCGATGATCTTCGAGCTCGGGATGGAGAAAAAGCCGATGATGGCGATCGGCCAGATCCAGCACAGCGCCAGCCAGGCGTTTGCTATAGAAAAAGTAGCTTGCCGAGCCCGCCGGACCTGCGCGAACGCCTGGTTGAGCACGAAAAAAATCCAGGGAAAAAGCAGCGCCGGGAGGCACAGGGCGTAGAACCACCAGGGTTGCGCGTTGTTGAAGCTCGTCGTGTTGAAGCGGCTGACCTGGTGCTTGCCAAACATGTAGTCGAGCATGCCGGGAAACTTCCATTCGGCGTAGCAGAACCAGGGCAGCGCGATGAGCGCGAACAGCGCCAGGCCCGACAGCCAGGGCAGGCGCGGCACTTTCTTCAGCTGCCGCGTCGAGGCCAGCCAGATCAAGAGCACCAGCCCCGGCAGCGCCACGCCGATCAGCCCTTTGGACAGCACGCCCAGCGCGCAGGCGGCGAAGCCCCAGCGCGCCAGCGCCGCATCGGGCTTGTCGCCGCGCATGAAGGCCAGCGCGAAGCACCAGATCGCCACGCCGATCCACGCCGCCACCAGCATGTCGTGGTTTACATACTGCCCGCCGAGCAAAAACGTCAGGCTGCTGCCGAGCATCCAGACGGCGCGGCGCGCCACGGCTTCGGGCGCGAAGCGGCGCGCCGCCGCGTACAGCGCCAGCAGCATCAGGCCGGCATGCAGCGCCGGCGCCAGGCGCGCCGCCCAGGCGTTCACGCCGAAAACGGCGAGCGACGCGGCTTCGAGCCAGTACAGCAAGGGCGGCTTGTGAAAAAACGGAATGCCGTCGAGCCGCGGCGTCAGCCAGTCGCCGCTTTGCAGCATCCAGCGGCCGACCTCGGCGTACCGGCCCTCGTCCGGCACGGCCAGCGGCCGCAACGCCGCGAGCGCCAAAAGCAGTAAAAAAAGGCTCGCCAGCGCAAGCCCGGATTTGCGTTGTTCGGTCAAGCGGGCAAGTGTATCTGCGGTATCAGCCGCCCCCGCGACACGACGACGCCGGCACGCGCCAGCGCCTCGGCAAAAGCGTCGCTGGCCAGCCAGGCATATTCCCAGGCGCGCGCTGCGCCGATCTCGTCGCCCGCCTCGGCCCGCACGGCGGGGTGACACATGACGATGGTGCCTTCGGGCGCGTCACGCAGCCACTGCGCCATGAGCCGCGCATAGCGCCCGGCGCCGCCGGTAAAGTCGTAAACCCCCGACAGCGCTGGCGCGCAAGCAATGCCCGCCGGCTTCGCCAATGCGGCCAGCGCCTGCGCGCCCATCCAGGAAATTATTTTTGTTTTAAGGCTTTTATCGGCCTTTACGCCCGTGGATAAACGAAAGTACGCTCTATTATTGATAGCGTAGCGCGCCCGCACAGCGGTGACCAGCGCCTGGCGGATGCCGTCGAACTGCTGCACATGCTGGTGCCCGTCTATGTGGTCGGGCGGGGCTTTCCACACCGCCTCGAAGGCGTCGAGCTGACGCTCGATCACCGCCCGCGCGCCCGCCGGGTCGAAGCCGCCCAGCAGCGCCTGGCGCATCGCGCCGGCCAGGGAAACGCCGTGGCCGGCGGCGTGCGCGAAGCCGCTGGTCCAGTCCAGGTGCAGGCCGACGTCGATCTGCCCGCGCAATTCCCGCAGCAGTTCCGCATCGCCGGCCCAGCGCGGCGACAGCACCATCGCGCTGGTGGCGCTGATGCGCCCGGCGCGCGCCAGGTCGGCAATGCCTTGCGACGCCGCCGCGTTCGCCGCGAAGTCGTCGGCGCAGACGATCAGGCGTTTCACGGCCGCCGGCCCTCTACCGTGCATTTTTCGCGTAAGGTCAAGCTCACCCGATGGGCTCAAGCCAGCTCGAAAATTTCCCGGGGCGTCTGGTGCAGGCAGGCGCCGGGCCCGCCCGCTTCGATCAGATAAAGCTCGGTGTTGTGGACAAACATGCGCTCGTTGAGGATGCCGGGATGCACCACGATCGCCATGTGTTCTTCGATGCGCATCGTCTCGTCATGGCGAATCAATGGGCGCTCGACCATGTCGTAGCCCATGCCATGGATCGATATGCGCCGCTCCTCGGCCATGCCCCGGCCCCGCAGCCAGGCGTTGTGCTGCGCGTAGATATCGGCGCAGGCGGCACCGGGCCGCAGCAAGGTCAAGGCGTAGCGTTGCGCCTCCAGCACCGCGGCGTGCGCGTCGCGCAGCTCCGCGGTCGCGCGGCCCAGCACGAAGATGCGCGAGATCTCGGTGTAGTAGCCACCCGCGCCGTTGTTTTCCACGAGCAGCGAATACACGTCGCCGCGCTCGAGGGTGCGACCCTGCATCCAGCGCGGACGAAAATTCGCCGCTTCGCCGGGCGGCGCCGACGACGACAGAAAAATGCCTTGTTCGCTGCCGAGTTGCTGGCCGACATACTGGGCGTAGGCGGCGACTTCAAAATCTCTCAAGCCCGGTCGAATGAAGTCTCGCGCGCGCGCCATGATTTCGTCCTGCATCGCCGCCACCTGGGCGATGAAGCCGCGCTCTTCAGCGCTCTTGATCGCCTTGATGCGGTCGACCGCGTCGGTGGCATCGACGATGTCGCAGTCGGTCAGCGCCTGGCGCAGATGTTCGCCGAAACCGTGGTACATCGCCGACGGGGCCACCAGGCCGACGCGGCGCGCGCCCAGGCGCTTGATCTCGCCCGCCGCGATCTGAGCGTCATAGGCGCCCGAGTAATGCACCGACGCGTAGCTCGGGCTGGTCAAGCGGCGTGCGATACCGGTCGCCTGCTGCTCGGGAGGATCAGTTATTTTCTGGCCGTCGAACGGTCCTTGCCCGATCAGCGACATGCCTTCTTCGAGCGGGAAGACGGCCGCGGTCGAGTAGCCGTTGTTCGCCGGCTGGTTGGTGAACCACCGCACATAGCCGCCCACCCAGTCGCTGGAGTTCTGGATCACTAGGGCGTCGATTTTCTGCTCACGCATGTGGGCGCGCACCAGGCGCCAGCGGCGCTGCATCTCGCCTAGGGAAACCGCGTTCACCGCGCGGGGGGTGTTGACTGGCATGAATGTCCTTTCGCGATTCGTTTCCAAGTGCGGTTCAGTCGCTGGCCTTGATGTTGGCCTTTTTGGCGACTTCGCTCCAACGGGTCAGATCGCCGGCAATTGCCGCCGCAAATTCTTCCGAGGTGGTTCCTATCGGGTTGACATGGATGGTTTCCATGCGCTCTCTGACATCCGGCAGCCCGATGATGCGGTTGATTTCAGCTTCGAGCTTCTTGACGATGGCCGGCGGCGTTCCGGCCGGCGCGAAGATGCCGGCCCAGAATTGCAGGTTCATGTCGGGTAGGCCGGCTTCGGCCATGGTGGGGACGTTCGGCAACGTCGCCAGCCGGCGCGGCGACGTGACGGCGAGGGCGCGCAACCGCCCGGCAGCAAGGAGCGGCGCGGCGGGCCCGGTGTCGGTCAGCGCGAACAGCAGGTCGCCCGAGGTGATTCCCAGAATCGTCTCGTTGGTGCCCTTGTACTGAACGAACTCGGCCTTGGTGCCGGTTTTTGCCTTGAACAGCTCCGATGCGACCTGAAACGACGGGCTCGACCCGCCATAGTTGGATTTCTCCGGATTGGCCCGCATAAAGGCCACCAGGTCCTGCACCGACGTGAAGGGCTGCTTCGCGTTGACAAGCAGCAGCAACGGCGAGTCCGAAATCATCGACACCGGCGTGAAGTCGCGCAGCGCCGAGTAGGGCAGTTTGCTGTTCAAAATCTGCGTAAAGACGATGGTGCCTATCGGCGCCAGCAGCAGCGTGTAGCCGTCGGCTGGCGCCTTGGCGACATATCCGGCGCCGATGACGCCGCCGGCGCCGGGCTTGTTCTCGACAATCACCGCCTGGCCCAGGCTGGCGGCGAGTTTTTGTTCGAGCAATCTTGCCAGGGTGTCCATGCCGCCGCCCGCCGGCTGGCCGACAATGATATGGATCGGCTTCGATGGATAGCGCTGGGCAAAAGCCGGATGCGTCAAAAAACAGGCGGCGATCAGCAACACGATACGAACCAATGCGTTCACGGGGTTTCCTTTGCGATTGAAGTGGCTAGACGCATGAATTGCGGGCGGCGTTTATGCAGCGAACTGGTCAGCGCTTGACCAGATTAATCATTTCCGCGATATTGCCGCCGAGGAAATTGCGCAGGTTGTGCTCGATGACCGGCAGAGCCGCCTCGACGTACTTGTCGTAGACGCCACCCAGGTGCGGCGTGACGATGACGTTGTCCATTGTCCATAGCGGATGGCCGGGCGGCAAGGGTTCCTGGGTGAAAACGTCCAGGGCCGCGCCGGCGATCAGGCCGCGCCGCAGGGCGTCGATCAATGCCTCCTCATCGACGACGCCGCCGCGCGCAAGATTGACCAGGTAGCTGTCCGGTTTCATCGCCGCAAGGATATCGGCGTCCACGCTCTTGTGGGTGGCTTGTGAATACGGCGTGAGCAGAACCAGAAAGTCCGCCTCGCGCGCCGCTTCCTTTAGCGCTGTGCGAGGATATATCTGGTCGAATCCCGGCACCTCGCGAGCGACCGAACTGACGCCGACGACGCGCATGCCGAGCGCCTTGCACTTGAGCGCGAGTTCCGCCGAAATAACGCCCACGCCGAAGATCACCACGGTCTTGCCTTTGAGCAGCCGCGGCGGAACACTGCGGTCCCAGGTGCGCTGCTGCTGATTGCGCAGCGCTCGCGGCAAGCCGCGGGAAAGCGCCAGCATCGACAGCAGCGCCGCCTCCGATACCGGCGGCCCATGGATGCCGTGCAGATTCGTCAGGATAATGTCGCTGCGCAGCGCAGGCTGGTCCAAGATGCCATCCATCCCCGAGCCAAGCGCCTGAATCCAGCGCAGCTTCTGCCCTTTTTCAAGCACATGGTTGGCCATCATCGGGCCGAACGTGACAAGAATATCGGCGCTGGCGATGTACGGCTCGACTTTGCTGTGGTGATCGACGAGATCGATTTCAATGTCGGGAAACCTGGCTGCAACACCGTCATAGTATTGCCTGCTGATCTTTTCAGTAAAAGTCAGAAGGAAAAGGAGCCTCGTCATTGGCGTTAGTGTGGATTGCAGGGCCGTTGATTTTAATGGCAAGCGAAGCTGAAAAACAGCTTGCAGCGCCGAGAAAGGGATGGAGGACGCCAAGCGGCGCGAAGGAATGAAAAAAATAAAATCAAACTCCGCGTCCTTCGCGTGCTCCTTCTTCCTCCGCGTTGAAGGCCTGCGCTTTTTACTCCAAAGTCAGCTATTTAGTTCATAGCAAAATAGCTCTCTCATTCTCGATGCGATCTTGCCAATAGCCAGGTTTTCGGTGCGGGTTGTAGTACCGGCATATATCGTCAAACTCAGCCTTCGCTTGCGGATCAAAAATTACCCGCATCGAAAAAATGGCCGAGCACGTCCTCAGCCGGGATGCCTGGAACCAGCCCGCAGCGGTGCGCCGCGAGACGACGCTGCGCCTCTTCTTGCCAAAGCTGGTCAATTGCCTCGTCCCGAGACTCCAGGGTCTGCAAAATCATCTTTGGCTTACGGGGCGCATGAGCACGGGTTTTTCTTGGCGGGGCAGAATAAGAAGGGATCAAGGGCGCGCTAGGCAATGACTTCAAGCAGGCGCTGGCGGCTCGATAGCGAGGTGCGTAGATCGTCGCGGCCTATTTCGACAAGCATGTCGTTATAGGCAACTTCCCGCAGCAGTTCGACCTCTGGAACGTCGGACTCGCGAGCCTTTTGCAGCGCGGCGTCGAGCTGGGCGTCATCCATCACCAAACCCTGGGTTCTGAGCGAAGCGTACTTGCGCGCGTCGGCTTCGTTGGCAATCGCTTTTTCCAAGGGGCGCACCGCAATCGCTGCGGCGCCGGCCACCGCGAGCAATCCAATGCCGAGAAACTTTAGCCAGTCAGGAACGCCTGCCGCCGTAGAGGCCATCAAACTACTGCCGCCCAGCACAGCGATAAAGGTGCAGAACGTTGCAACCTTGCGGTAAAGGCGCGCAGTGCGCTGGGTCAGCCTTTCAGCGTAACGAATTTCCCCTAGCAAAATAGCGTGTCTGTCAGACATTAAGACTCCTTGGCATTGGCTGCGGCGGCGCCGGCACTGGCACTTGGTGCGGTGGAACGTGCGATTTTTGTTGGGGCATTTTAAAGCTGGCGGAGTCGAGCGGGGATCAGCGAATTCTACTCATCAGGAAAATTTGATCAGCCATTTTGGTTTGGCTGGAAATCAAAAGCATCCCATTCGCTTCTTTCGAGCAAATCAGACTCGTAATCCCTTTCCAATCCTGTTTTTGGGGCTGAATTGATACCGCATTCCAACCCTTGCACCCGCCGCCTATAACGCTTGGCCGTTTTAGGAACACGTACTCGGCACCGTCTTTTAAAGTAAAACCTTCGCAGCGCCATCTCGTTGCTCTGCTAATGAGGCAGCGCTTCCCGCAATAAACACGGCGACCAAAAGCATTATTTTCATCGGTTCATCTGGGCGCGGTTTCAAGCCGGCATCCACGTGCTCGGCGGCAAAATTCCAACAACCGCCTGCAAGTCATTTTCAGCGTCCAACTCGTCATTGTTGCTGGTGCACCGTTTATCCCCCTTGAACGAATATAACTGCCAGTGAGTTGGAGCGCCGACTTGGAGAAGTATTCAGTTCTGCGCAATGCATTTGATCTTTTCGCAATGCGTCACGGCCTGATCGACCTCGCGCTCAAAGGCTCGGGTTTTGGTGTCGCACATAGCAGCCGCTGCCCGCATTTCATTCGTGATCGACACGTCGCGCGTCGCGCCGGCGAGATTGTTATTTGAGTAGGCGCGTTCTTGGCCTATGCGCTGTTGGTTGACGGCGCATTGGCGGGTGAATCGTTCCAGGTTTCCTTTTTTATCCATCATTTCGACCCAGCCTTCACGGCGAAGGCGTTCGTCCTGCATGGCATCGGCGGTTATTTCAGCACGGCTCTTTTGGCGCATACCACCTACGGAATTTGGTTGAAGGCCTGCCGGCAGGGCCTGATCGGCTGACATGTGCCCACTGGCAGGTCGAACGTCGAGCTTTTGACCTTCGCCGGGGCAGGGCGCTTGTTGCATTACCACGCCAGCCGCGCCCTTGCAGCGGTAAACCTGGGCGGCTGCCCCGCTGGCGAATAGCGCGACCAACACGGAAAAGGCAATTTTTTTCACAATTCAATCCTTCGATTCTGCAGTCATTTTTAAGGCCATTAAACTAAAAATTCACATCCTTTTCCAGCTTGCCCTGCCGGCCTGTCACGCAAGTGAAGTAGTTTATTTTCCATTGGAAACGTCAAGTATATATTTTCGTAAAATAGGCCTCCAGCGCCCATACAGCAAGCGCAAGCAGCTATAACTTAAATAGCAAAGCATAAATTTTCAGGACACCAGCTTTAAACCCGGCGGCAGCGATTCGCCCAGCACGCGGCGCTCGCTGGCCGCGTCGAGTTCCATGTTCTGGCGAACCATCGCGATCCAGCCCGCGGGGGCGCCGGCCGCGGCAAGCCGGGTGGCGACTTGCTCGCGCAATACCGGCGCCAGGTCGCGCGCCCGGTCGTCGGTCACGCGCGCGATGTTGACGGCGGCAAAGGCGGCCGCGTCCAGCCGCTTCCAGTCGAGCTTCAGGAGGCTGCCGATCCACGACGCGGCGGCTTCGGCGGGCACCACATCGTGCGGGCTGCCGTAGAACGGCTGGCGCGCGCCGATCCGGCCCAGCGCCCACAGCCGCAGGCTGTCGCTGGCGGCGTTGCCGCCGGCGGACTTTCGCACCCGGCCGAGCAGCCAGTCGCCGATTTCGGTTTTATAGGCCGCTGGAATGCGCTCGAGCGACGCGCCCAGGCGCAGCATGTCGTCGCTGCCGCCCTTGACCGGCTTCGCGGCGCCGGGATCGGCGAGGCCCTCTTCGTTGATTTGCAGGTTGAAGGCGAAATCGTCGAGCAGCCGCAATTGCTCGGGCGCGGCCAGGCCGCCCGCCGCGCGCCGCCACAGCGTCCACCATTCGGCGCACACCTGGCTGTCGCCGCCGTATTGCACGCCCGCCGGGAACAGCGTCCAGAGCTGCCGCACCCGCCAGTCGTCGAGCGCGTCGCCGCAACCTGGACGCAGGCAAAACCCGCTCAGATTGAGCCACACCCGTTCATGCCCAGCGCCGCGGCGCCGACCCCGTGCGCGCTGCCACAGCGCGTCGAACAGCTGGCGCAGCAGCGGCGTCGGCCACAGCGCCCGGTCGCCAAGAACGCGTTCGAGCTGCGCGCGCAGCCGCGTCACATCCTTCGGATCGACCTGCCGCCTGTCGGCGCCGAAAATGCGGTCGATCTTGTCGATGGCATCGGCCAGCCGGGCGGCGGCTCGCGGGTCTTCGGCACTGGCCGAATCCGACTCGGCCGCGCCCTGGCGCAGGTCGAATTCGAGCCGCCAGCGCTGGCCGGCGTCGGCCAGGCTGACGCAGTGCAGCGCCAAGGTGCCGACTTCGGTGAGCGACGCCGCCAGCTGGACGGGAATGTCTTCCTGCCAGCCTGCCGCTGGCGGGTCGGTGGCGGCTTGCAGCAACAGCACCAGCGGCGGCAGGCGGACAAAAGCGTCGCCATCATCGAGCGCCGCCAGCTCGCCCGGCTGGGCCGGCGGCTGGCCGCCCGCGTCGGTGACCGAGCTGACCAGCTCAA
>CAXSGT010000022.1:0-5368 GCA_964236835.1 uncultured Polaromonas sp. | reverse complement strand
CTGGCCGGCGTCGGCCAGGCTGACGCAGTGCAGCGCCAAGGTACCGACTTCGGTGAGCGACGTCGCCAGCTGGACGGGAATGTCTTGCCGGGAAGTGGCTTGCGTTCCAGCCGCGGCTTGCAGCGCCATTACCAGCGGCGGCAGGCGGACAAAAGCGTCGCCGCCAAGGGCCACCAGTTCACCAGCCCGAGTCGGTAACGCGTCGTCCGCGTCGGCGACCGAACTGTAGAGCTGAAAGCGCACCGGCCGGCCCAGGCGCAGCGCAAAGGTTCGATCTTTGAGCAAAATTTCCTCGCCAGGCTCGCTGCCGCGCGGCAGGACGCAGATGCCGCGCTCGCCGGCGCCCGCCTTTGCATCGCCCAGCCGCAAAAAGTAGCTGCGCGCCGAGCCGCCGCCGATGCGCGGCGCCAGGCCGCGCCGCGCCAGCGCATGGGCGACCGCGCCGCGCGCCACCGCCACGTCCGGGTTGTCGTTGCCGAGCAGGCGCAGCGGCGCGCCGCGCCAGGCGGCCAGTGTTTCCTCAAGCCGCTTCGCCAGCGCGCCGGCGCGAAACACGCCGCCGTTGAGCAGCAGCGCGTCGGGCATCACTGCCGCATGCAGGCGCAGGAAATCGGCGATATGGCGGGTGATGGCCGCATCGCGCGCATAGGGCAGGCCGAAGGCGACGATGCCGCCGCGTTCCCGCCGGACTTGCGCATCGGCTTCCACCCGCGGGAAAAATCCATCGACGATGAGCCGCTCGACTTCTTCGCGCGTCACCGTGACCGAGCGGCTGCCGCCGATTAGGCGGGCACCGCCGCCCAGCAGCGTCACCGCCGTCTGTTCAGGCGCATCGGCGGCAAGCAAGGTTTCCTTGGCAACGCGGCAGCGCTCCATCAACTGCGCCAGCCGGCTGGCCGACAGCGGGCGCGCTGGCGCATCGGCTTCAGCCGCGGCCATGCGGGCTTCAACCAGATGCGCCAGCGCCAGGTCCATGTTGTCGCCGCCGAGCATCAGATGGTTGCCGACGCCGATGCGCGTCAACACGGGCTCGCCATCGAGCAAGTCCACCTGGATCAGGCTCAAGTCGGTGGTGCCGCCGCCGACATCGCAGACCAGCACCAGCCGGGTCTGCGCCAGTTCTTCGCCCAGGCGGTCGCGGTGGCGCAGCAGCCAGTGGTGGAACGCCGCCTGCGGCTCCTCCAGCAGGCGCACTTCGGGCAGCCCGGCGGCGCGCGCGGCGGCGAGCGTCAGCGCGCGCGCGCCTTCGTCGAACGACGCGGGGACCGTCAGCACGATGTCCTGCCGCTCCAGCGGAGCGTCCGCAAAGCGCGCGTTCCAGGCCGAACGCACATGGCGCAGATAACTGGCGCTAGCCTCGACCGGCGAGACCTTGGTCACCCCGTCCGGCGCGCCCCACGGCAGGATCGGCGCGAGCCGATCGACCGCCGCGTGCGACAGCCAGCTCTTGGCGCTGGCGACCAGCCGGCCCGGCGCCTGCGCGCCAAGCTGGCGCGCGTACCGGCCGATGACCACGGGACCGGCGCTATTGGATGGCCAGGGCAGCTGTAATTGGCCGACATCGAGTTCGCCCTCGGCCGCGTGGTAGCGCACCGACGGCAGCAGCGGCAGACCAGCGACCTCGCCCGGCGCGACCAGCTGCTCGATCTCGAACACGCGGATGTCGGGCCGCGCCGCGTCCGGCCCGCCCGTCAGCGGCGCATAGGCGACGACGGTATGGGTGGTGCCGAGGTCAATGCCGACGACGAACTGGCGCATCGAGCCCCGCCGCGCCAGCTAATTGCCGCCGCCGCGCACATCGAACTCGACCTTCCAGCGCTGCCCGCCCTCGGTGGCGACGGCGGTGAGTTCGAGCGTGCCGGTCTCGGTGGCGGCGGCCTGCAGCCTGACCGGAACAATGTCGCCCGGCCTGCGCCCTTCGGCGGGCAGGGTTGCCTGGATTTCCTCCATTTCCTGCAGCTCACCGGGCTGCCAGGCGTCGAGCCGCGTGCCGAGCGCGTCCTGACGCCGCACCGACGAGCCGAAAAAGCGCAGCTGCACCGGCTCGCCGACGACCAGGCCGAATTCCTGCGCCGGCAGGTCGGCCGCCGTGCCTTCCTCCATGCCGAAGGGCGCGATGCACAAGGCCTCGATCGGCGGCTCGACGCCGGGGATCGCCGGCATCGACGACTCGATGGCGACGTAGTAGGCGCGCGCCGTTCCACCGCGAATCCGCACCCCCTGGCCGCGCCGCACATAGCCGTAGTACGCCGCGCCGCGCGCCACCGCCAGGTCCATGTCGGCGCCTTCGAGCATGCGCGCGGGCGCGGCGTTTTCAGCAGCGAGCCAGCGGTTGAGCGTCGCCAGCGTCCGCCCGGCCAGCACGTCGGACTTGAAGACGCCGCCGTTGAACAGCACCGCTGTGGGATGCAGAAAGCTGGCGTTGACATCGGCCGTGCCGGCGAAGCCTTCAAGCTCGGCGGTCGCGCCGGCCTGGCGCCCGAGCAGCGCCGCCAGGTGCCGCGTCACGCCGGCGTCCTGCGCATACGGCAGGCCGAGCTGCCTCAAGCCGCTACGGGTGCGGGCCGCGGGCCGCGCGTCCGCCGCTACCTCGGGGAAAAAGCCTTCCAGAATCGTGGTTTGCACCTCGGCCTGCGTCAGCTCGGTGCGGATCGAGCCGCCGATCAGTTTCGAGCCGCGGCTGGGAACGACGATCGCCTGCGCTTCCTGCGCCGCATCGCTCAAAAGGATTTCCTTGGCCGAGCGACAGGCGTAGGTGAGCGCGCGCATCTGCCAGGCGTCGAGCTGCTGGCCGCCAGCCGCCAGTTTGCGCGCCACCACATGCGCCAGCGTCAGGTCCATGTTGTCGCCGCCGAGCAAGATATGGTCGCCGACGGCGACCCGGTGCAGCTCCAGGTTGCCTTCGCGCTCCAGCACCGCGATCAATGAAAAGTCGCTGGTGCCGCCGCCCACGTCGATCACCAAAATGATCTCGCCGGGCTTGACGTCCTTGCGCCAGCCGCCGCCGCTGGCCTGAATCCAGTGATAAAGCGCCGCCTGCGGCTCCTCCAGCAGCGTCAGCGCGGTGTAGCCGGCGGCGCGCGCGGCCTCGGCCGTCAGCTCGCGCGCGGCCGGATCGAACGACGCCGGAATCGTCACGGTCACATCTTGCTGGTCGAACGGCGCTTCTGGATGCGCGGCGTCCCACGCCTGCCGCAGATGCGCCAGGTAGCGCGTCGAAGCCTCCAGCGGCGAGACGCGCGCCACCTCGGGCGGCGCGTCGCTCGGCAAGATTGGCGCGCGCCGGTCAACGCCGGGGTGGCAGAGCCAGCTTTTGGCGCTCGACACCAGCCGAATCGGCGTCTGCGCGCCGCGCGCCCGGGCGAACTCGCCGATCGCGAAGTCCTGTTCGGGCCCCCACGGCAGCGCCAGCTCGCCCGCAGCCAGTTCGTCGGCGTGCGGCAAATAGAGAAACGACGGCAGCAGCGGCAGGCTTTCGACGCTGCCTGGCGCCGTCAGCTGCGGAATATCGAGCACGCCGTGACGGGTGTTTTCGCCGTCGCTGGCGGCGATATCGACATACGCCAGCGCGCAGTGCGTCGTTCCCAGGTCGATGCCGATCGAATAACGCGGCGCGCTCACAGCTCCACCTCGGCCTGCGCCAGCACGGTCGCGTCGTGGCCATCGGCGATTTTCGGCAGCCGCGTCTCGGTGGCGCGCCAGCCCCGGTGGCTCAGCGTGCCCTGGAACGGCGCCTGGCCGACGACATTGCCCGTCAGCCGGATGGCGCGCGCGTCGAAGCCGGCGGTGAGCGTGACGCGGCTGCCCTCGGCTTCCGGGCGCACCGGCGCCAGCGTGAAATGCTCGCGCAGCACCCTGGCGCAGCCTTCATGCACGAGCCGCGCCGCGCCGCCGATGTCGGCGTCGGAATAGCTGGTGATGTTTTCCTGCGTGAAGTCGATCAGGCGGGCTTCGCGCTGCAGCAGGGCGAGCAGCTGCAATGCGGCGTCGGGGCCGGCTTGCCTGAGCGGGGCGGGTGCTGGCGCTGGCGCAGGTGCCTGGGCAGGCGCTTCGCTCAAGTCCTGCACGCGGGCGGCGTAGCCGGGGTCGGAGAGGGCGCTGAAGAACGAGGCGAAGGCGATGGAAACGCGTTTGAAAAAAGAGGGATTGGATGGGTTGGGGTCGGTCATCAATGGTTCCTGATGGCGTCGGCCGGGGCCGGGTGGGAAAGAGGACGGGTTGGGGTAAACGCTTATTGTCCATAGAAACATGGCGTGTCCAGGCGGCGCTGAAGCGGTTTTTGGAGACAAATCGGGCTTTTGCGCTTATGGGGCGGTCGTAAGCAGCTATTTAACTTATAGCAATTTTCTAGCGGTCCTATGAGGGCGCCGAGCCCTTGCTGATGGAACGGTGTATCGAACCATGACAATTTCCACAGCAACGAAAAGCTTGACGCTGGATCATGGTCAACTACTATCCGACGCGATGCGAACTTGACAGGCGCGCATCCGCTTGCTGCCATACCGCTGACGGTGAAGCTCCCGACCTGACCGCACACAATGTTTACTGAATTTAAAACTCGACGGATGGAATGAGCAACTCCCCTGTTTCCGCGGAAATGGTCTTGTACCAAGGCATCCGCGACATTCTGCTGGCTGCCCGAACGCAAGCGCGCCAGACAGTTAACACGACGATGGTGCAAGCCTACTGGCAGGTCGGGCGCTTGATTGTCGAAGGCGAACAGGGCGGAGAAAAGCGGGCGGAGTATGGCAAAGGAGTTTTGTCCGATCTGGCGCGCCGCTTGACCACGGAATTTGGCGAAGGGTTCAAACTGAGCAATTTGCGGAATTTCAGGCAGTTTTACCTGGGTTTTACGGAGCAGGAGATTCGCCACACAGCGTGTAGCGAATTGACGTGGTCGCATCTTCGCTTGCTCATGCGAGTCGAAAACAAAACGGCCCGCACCTGGTACGCCAACGAAGCCGCGGCCCAGGGCTGGAGCGTGCGGGCGCTCGACCGCCAGATCGACACGCTTTTTTACGAGCGACTACTGGGCAGCCAGGACAAAGCCGGCGTCGATGCCGAGGCCGTTGCGCTGCTAAGCCGCGACGCGCCGGCCGATCCACGCGATTTCATCCGCGACCCTTACGTGCTGGATATGTATGTCCGCGTCTTCGAGGAGCAGTTTCGCGGCGAGGGCGACAACCCGACGCTGGGGCTGATTCTGTGTTCCGAGCGCAACGCCGCAGTCGCCAAATATTCGCTGCTGGCCGACAACGCCCAGCTGTTTGCCAGCAAATACCAGTGGCTGGTGCCGTCGGAAGACGAGTTGCGCCTAGAGCGGATTCCAAGTTAGTCAAAGGCATAGCCGCAGTGCCAGAACCAGCCT
>CAXSGT010000021.1:0-26891 GCA_964236835.1 uncultured Polaromonas sp. | reverse complement strand
GCAGCGACGCCAGCGAGCGCGAGTGGCTCAACGAAGCGGCCGCCGCGCAGGTCATGCTGCTGGGCGTGCCGGGCTTTTTCTCGCCGCGCTTTCCGCCCGCGCCGCTGCAGCCGCGCGGCTCGCCCGGGGCCATCAGCTACTACGACACGGCGCCGCTCAAGCTCACGCTCGAGCGACTGGTGGACTTCGATCGCATCAACTCGGGCGGGATGCGGCTGTCGGTCGGCGCGGTCAACGTGCGCACCGGCAATTTCGAGTATTTCGACTCGGCCCGCCAGCGCATCGATGCGCGCCACATCATGGCCAGCGGCGCGCTGCCGCCGGGCTTTGCGCCGGTGGAGATCGACGGCGAGCACTATTGGGACGGCGGACTGGTGTCCAACACGCCGCTGCAGTACGTGCTCGACGAGGCGGGCAAGCGCCGGCGCGTGGTGTTTCAGGTCGATCTGTTCGCCGCGGCCGGCGTCATGCCGGCGACGCTGGCCGAAGTCATCGAGCGCGAAAAAGACATCCGCTTTTCCAGCCGCACACGCCTGAACACGACGCTGGAGCTCGAGCGCCAGCTTACCGCCCAGGCCGCGCAGCGCTTGATCGACAAGCTGCCCGAATCGCTGCGGGCGGACCCGGACGCGCTGGCGCTGGCGCAGCTGCCGTGCGAGCAGGCGGTCGATGTGGTGCACCTGATCTACCGCGGCAAGCACTACGAGACCCAGTCCAAGGACTATGAGTTCTCGCGCCTGTCGATGCAGGAGCACTGGGCTGCCGGCAGCGCCGACACGATGAGGACTTTGAAGGACCCGCGCTGGAGCGGGCGCGCGCGCAGCGCCAGCGGCGTGCGTGTGTTCGACCTGACGGCAGGCGGGCCGAACGCTGCCGCTACGCCGGCGCTTGGCGGCAGCGGCGTATAAAGCAGCCTATTCCCACGCAGTGAAGAACCTATGAATATCGACGATGTGAAACGCAACGCTTTCGCGATGCCGCTGGCTGATGAGGCATTTCCACCAGCCCCCTGCCACATAGGCAGCGTAATGCACTGCCAGCCGACTTGATTTTTTAATTTATCCTGACCCTAACTTTGAAGGAAGTCTCTTATGAAACTACAGAACAAAGTCTGCCTCGTCACCGGCGCGGCCAGCGGCATCGGCAAGGAAATCGCCATGACCTATGCGCGCGAGGGCGGCCGCATCGCCATCGCCGACCTGAACCTGCAAGCGGCGCAGGCGGTGGCTGACGAAATCAAAAGCGCTGGCGCCGCCGCCATGGCCGTTGCCATGGACGTGACCAGCGAAGAGCAGGTCAACGCCGCCGTCGCCGCGGTGGTGGCGGCCTGGGGCGGCGTCGATGTGCTGGTCAGCAACGCCGGCATCCAGATCGTGCATCCGATCGAGGAGTTCCCGTTCGCCGACTGGAAAAAGATGCTCGCCATTCACCTCGATGGCGCATTCCTGACCACCAAGGCCTGCCTGCCGCACATGCAGGCTTCCGGCCACGGCGGCAGCATCATCTACATGGGCTCGGTGCATTCAAAAGAGGCGTCGGTCCTGAAGTCGGCCTATGTCACCGCCAAGCATGGGTTGATCGGCCTGTGCAAGACGGTCGCCAAGGAAGGCGGCAAGCATGGTATCCGCGCCAATGTGATCTGCCCGGGTTTTGTTCGCACGCCGCTGGTGGACAAGCAAATTCCCGAGCAGGCCGTTCAACTGGGTATCAGCGAAGACGACGTCATCAAGAAGGTGATGCTCAGGGAAACGGTCGATGGCGAGTTCACCACCGTGCAGGACGTGGCCGAAGTCGCGTTGCTGTTCGCCGGCTTCGGCTCCAACGCGCTGACGGGTCAGTCGCTGGTCGTCAGCCATGGCTGGTTTATGCAATAAAGCGGCAAGCCAGTGCGAACTGTTTTTACCGCCAAGTGAAAATATATTCGCAGGATATGAGGCAGCGCCTTAGTTCTGCGGTCGCTTAACTATTTCCTGACGACGCTTCTGGATTGGAAGGCTCCGTATTGGGCACATCGTCCGGCAGCGGACGCAAATTCCATGGCGCCGAATCATCGCGCTTCATCGCGGCTTTGTCATTTTTCTTTTCAGCCATTTTTTCCGGCGGCATGGGCGAACTCTCGCCGTCTTGCGGCGCTTTGCCAGGGGTGAACGAGCTTGCTCCGCCGATGTTGTCAACGCCGCCGCTGGTCGTGGGGCGCGAGCCCTGACCGCTGTCGCCTGCTGATGAATTTGCTGTCATTTGGTTTCCTTACGCAGTTGAACGCTTATTGTTCATCACGTTGAGCAGCGCGCTGTAGGCGATTTTCCTTTGGCGGCCTCAGTCAAGGTTTACCTGAGTTCGTCGGCCAAGATTTTTGCACGAATTGATGATGAAAAACGGCTTTTTCGCATACTGAGCGTGCGCTAACAGCTATTTTTTTCATAGCAAAAAGAGTTTTTCGCTGCCTATCAACTTTATCAAGCTGGCGGCAGCGGCACCGAATCTTGTGCCCAGTTTTCCAATTTCAGTCCTGCCACACGCTCGAACCCACGCAGGTTGTTGGTTACCAGAGTGCAGTCATCGGCCAGTGCATGGCTGGCAATCCACAAGTCATTGGCCCCAATAGGTGTTCCCGCCGCGCGCAGCCTCGTGAACTGCGCGGCGTAGTGTTCACAAATAGTTCGGCCGACACCGTAACAAGGCGGAACCGTACGGGTCAAAGCGTCCAAACGGCGCAGTACCTCTGGTTTGCGGGTGCTGCGCTCGGCGCCCATAAGTAATTCGGCAAAGGTGAAAAACGACATGCACAACTCGGCGCCGCTGCCGAGTGAATTAACGCGCTCGGCAACGGTGGGTGGTTTGTTCTTGATCAGGTAAATCAAAATGTTGGTGTCGAGCATGTACCTCACAGTGGGTCCCGCTCCTGCGTCAGCGGTTGCTCGCGCTGGCCCGCCTCCAGCAAAGTGGCGAATTCGTTGTCGAACGCATTCAGTGCGTCCATCAAAGCCGCGCCCCGGTCAGCGGATACCGGATGCAGCACCAAGTCGCCATCGGTATTGCGAAAAATTTCAACCCGGCTGCTGGCAAGCCGGAACTCCTGCGGAATGCGGACAGCCTGGCTGTTGCCGTTCATGAAGACGCGGCTGATGATTGACATAAGAATCCTTTGTACACACTATGACGTGTGTACTTGAAGAGTACTCAAATGTTTGTCAACGTTCTGTAGAGAATCTGAATTGGCCATGGATTCAATCGGCTTGACGCATCGACTCAAGAGTGGGAACTTCGCTAAATTTATAATAAAAACTGGCTGTAGCGCACTATGGATAAGCGTAGATAGCTATTAAATCAATAGCGCCATCCGAGGCATTATGGATGGACGTGACAACTGACCAGCGTATAGCTGCCACCTCGGATCAGTGCAACGCCGCCAGTGCGGCCTCGGGAGCTCTGTCCAGCACCTTGAGTAGCGCCTTGGCGGCTCCGGTCGGGCAGCGTTTTCCTTGTTCCCAGTTGCGGATCGTTTCCAGCGAAACCTCGATCCGCCGTGAAAACTCCAGCTGGCTCAAGCCCAAGCGTTTTCTGACCCGGCGGGTGAACCTGGCGGCATCCTGAACAGCTTCAGCTTCGTCGGCAGCTTGGTGCGCGGCAATGTCCTGCTCGCTGGTTGCGTCCACCCGCGCCGGGTCGATGCGTCCTGCGGCCAGCGAGGGCGGATCGCCTGGATTAATCATCATGCGTACTGTTTTCATAATGTTTGACCTCTCGTCGGTTGGCTTTGCGGACTGAGATGATGCGCAATGCGTCATGGCGCGGGGTATAGACCAGCACGAACAAGCGCCGCTCGACCATGCCCATCATTTGATAACGCTCCTCGCCATAGTTGCGCCGCGTATCGGCATCAACAACCCGCTTCGGGTCAGAAAAAGCCCGAGCCGCATAGGCGAAATCAAAGCCGCGCTGCGTGAAACAACGCTCGCTTTTGACTCCATCCCATTCGAAATTCATCGAAAAATTATAGGCCATTGGCCTACTTCTAGCCGGTCAATACAATGAATGCGTATATTTTCAGGAGCTCAACGTGGCAACTTCAATCCGGCTTGATCCCGAAACCGAGAAAGGACTCGACAACCTCGCTGCGCAAACAGGCCGCATCAAGGCTTACTACCTGCGCGAACTGGTCAGGAACGGCCTGGAAGATCTTGAAGACTATCACCTGGCAGCCGCCACGATGGAGCGGGTTCGCAAGGGCGAAGAAGTGATTTACTCGCTGGACGAAGTGGAGCGCGATCTTGGCTTGGCGGATTGAACTACAGCCACTGCCGTCAAGCAACTCGGCAAGCTGGACAAAGGCGATGCGAAACGCATCACCAGCTTTTTGCGCGAGCGTCTGGCAATGGCAGACGACCTGCGAAGCGCTGGCAGAGCGCTGACAGGACCTGCAGTTGGCGCGTACTGGCGTTACCGTTTGGGGGACTATCGGTTGATTTGCGATGTTCAGGACGGCGTTCTCTGCATTTTGTTAATTGAAGGCGAACCGGTGATCAAGCCTGAAGTCCCCATGAGTGCTTACTGTGGAATTCTGAAAGATTACGATCTGGGCGATATTGAGCCTCCCAAAGTGAAGACAGGGCTATTCGGCGCGGATCGCTGGCATCAGGCTCGTCATATCCGCCTCATATTCCGCTCTGAATCGAATGAACCAATGTCTCGATGTATGCAGGCGACTATTCCATTCCGCAGCATCCCAACCGGCCTCGATCAAATCAGATGCGACAAAAACGAATTCTAGGCAGCTAGTCAGAAATGCCGAGTGTGGACTAACTCGAAGGTAATCGAAGTCGTTCGAACTGCCGTGTACATAGTGGTTGCGAAGTTGCACGGCAATTTTTATTACTTCGCTAAGCCGCGGAAAACGGTGGCCAAGTCTTCTAGAAACCATTTCGGACCGATAAAGCACCTTCTTGGGAAGAGACAACTTCCCCATACGACCAAGGCTGTTGAGCACGCTGTCACGGTCGATGGAAGCAGCCTGCGACTTCATGATCATCCGGCATTGTTCCTTCGCAGAAGCAAGTTCCGGAGAGATATCAACGGATATCGGAACGGCGCTCTCTGGAAGAATGTCAAACATATTGGCAGCTGCGATCAGGCGATCTACATCAAACAGATTCTCCTTGTCCAAGCAGCCTTGATACCTTGCTCTTGCAGCCTTCCAGCTGTCATTACGACTGAACCAGTGTTCAGCAACAGCTATAAATTCTTCTTGGCGTCGAATAGGATCGAGCGGCATATCGAACCAATCCGGCCGCTCACCAGAAAGGAGTGCCTTTTGAGGTCCTTCAGGCGGAAATGTCAAGTGAAGTTCAAGCGGACGATCTCCGGCGTTATCGTTTGACATGCTAAATGATGTCTTACCAACACCTTGTTTTCGGCCAGCAATCATCGAAAGGAAACGGGCCACGCTTCTAACAGAATCGAGACAATCTAAAAGAGTAACCGCATTGTCAAATGCCAGCGTGACCATGATGGCACTTCTCAGTGATATCCCGGATGCGCGGCCCATCTGGTGATGAATCCAGTGATTTACTTCTAATTTCATCCCTGGCAAGGACACGCTGACTATCTTCGTCCGTCCTGCGAAATACGCAATTTGGGGCTTGGGACCTACGGGCACACTCCTTCCCCCAGTTTCTTTCGGGATCAGACTTTCGATAGGAACCGCCGGGTCATAGACTATGCCAAAGGCATCAAAATCATCGAAAATTTGGCAGATATCGTCTACCGTAAAGCTGATAGACCGGACGCTATCTTGGTCAAGGTCAAAATGTTTGTGTCCAATGACAACGTAGTGTGGAGTCGCGTTAACGAAAGAATATGGCTTCTCCTCAGGCCTCCACGCGTGACTTTGCCCCCCAAATGCGCACTTTAGGCAGCTTACTTTTCGGAGATCATGAAGAGAGCCGTATACCGAGCTAAGTGACTCAATTGCAGTAATCGGGTGTGCGTACCTAAGTTGAAGTGAAGTAGCAGGCCCTTTTAGGTTTAGTTCGCCAAATGCCGCTTGTGTATTTAATTCGAATGTGCCTAAAACCCTCTGCGGGTTATACCTTTTCATCTGTCCTCCTGACAACAACTAATGGTGTATAAAAAGCTTATCGTTGACGCGCGGCCAGCACTGTTAGGTTTGCCACTACTTCCGCTGATGTCGATTACCCTGACCACTAAGCCACAACTATCGGTAGACTCTAGAACAGTACCTAACTTTGGCGCCCAGCCAATATCAACGCTCACTTCTTAAACGTTGATTTTCTGTGGTGTTCAAGATATTTCTCATGCGCACCATTTTTCCTGCGTAATTTCATCAAACTATTAATGCCTAGCGACGCTGTGTCCGACTCATTTAGTTTTGAAGAAATCATGATTACCCCATCCTTGTCGAAGCTGACTAAGCCTGAGTCAAACAAACAATCAAGATTGGGACTTAAAAGCAACCCATTGAACGGGTCTAGCTTTTCAATTGAGGTGGACGCAGTCCAAGCTTTGATATGTGATGCCTTGAGGACGGATATCACTGAGCAGTCAGTGACAGCGCAAGTTTTCCAATATTTCAGAAGACCCTTTTTAAACTGTTGCTGTCCAACTCTGGTCTCCAGCACCGTTGCCTTCCCTGTCGTGGGTGCAGGTTTTAGCTCATATGCGACAACAGCTTTTTCTGCAGACAAAAGACCGTTTCGTTTAAATATGATGCAAATGTCTACGAAAGACTCAAGGCGATCTTATCGAGGAAACTAAAGCCCCATCCTTGGTATTCCCGCCTTTCCTCGCCCGTTTTTTTGTTAATAACATTTCGATGGTGTTGGAAATGTTCAAACTTGTGGTTAATTGAAGATCCCTTTGGGTTAGGTAGAACGCCTTTTATCTGTGAAAGAAGGTCCCGCAACTCCCTAAGTCGAAAATCAATGTAAACCGTCCAGGAGCGGATATAGAAAAATGGTGTCTCATCGATGCAGTACAGCCAATAATTGCCACCCCTTATTGCATCTTTTTTTAGTCCTAAACTATCTAAATACTCAAAGGTTCCAAGGAAAAAAACTGGTTTGACTTTTCGCTTCTTTCGCGCAATCGGCACGATTTGTTGGGTGTCAGTAGTCACAAATATGGGTGAATGAGGATTAGATTCAAACTAAATACAGAAGAGTGACAAGAGAAAAATGGCGTAGCGCTTACTGAACAAGCGCCGCCAGCTACCAATTAATAGCAAACTACCGCATAAACCCCATCCCCCGCCCCTCCCGCACCTCAGGCTTGATGCGGTGCTCAGCCTCTAGCTGCGACAAAAACTCCTCCGCCGACAACGTCGCATCCAGAATCACCCCCTGCCGCTTCACCGCCGCAAAATCGCCAGGGCATAGCTGCGTCAGCTGACCCAGCCTTTTGCGCACGTCATCGCTCAGCAGCGCCGCATCGCCGCCAAGCGCTTCCGTCACGAACATCGTTTCACGCTGCGCAGCCGTCAGCGGCATGAACTTGATCTTGAAGGTAAAGCGCCGCAGCGCGGCCTGGTCCAGGCTGTCGAGCAGGTTGGTGGTGCAGATGAAAATGCCGGCGTAGCGCTCCATGCCCTGCAGCATCTCGTTAACCTCGGTGACCTCGTAGGTGCGCTGGGCGCCGCGCCGGTCCTGCAGAAAGCTGTCGGCTTCGTCGAGCAGCAGCACGGCTTTCTCGGCCTCGGCTTCGCGGAACATCGCGGCCATGTTCTGCTCGGTTTCGCCGACGTACTTGCTCATCAAATCGCTCGCCTGCTTGATGAGCAGCGGCTGCTCCAGCGCCTGGGCGATGTGCTCGGCGAGCGCGGTCTTGCCGGTGCCGGGCGGGCCGTAAAAACACAGCGTGCCGTGGCCCCGCCCTTTGAGCGCTTCAACAATGCGCGGGATCTCGAAGCGCGTCTCGACGTTGAGCATCGCCAGGTCGTAGGTCGTCACGCTGCGCCGCCCGCTCGCCTGCGCCTTGTTGCCGAGCGCGACGTCGGCGTTCTTCAGCTGGCGCTCGATCAGCGCCTCCAGCAGCGCCGGCCTGCCGCCCGCCAGGATCGCCTGCATGCCGGCGCCATCGACCTGCGCGTCGATGGCGTCGTCAGGCGCGCTGGCCAGCCGGGCAAAGCGCACCGCCGTGCGGATCTGCGCCGGCGTCAAGCCCTTGCGCGCGGTGAGCTTTTCGACGAACGCGTCGCTGACCTGCACGCCTTCGAGCGTCTTGCGGATGATGCCTTCGCGCGCGCCCGGCGGCGGCGAACGCAGCTCCAGGTGGTAGGCGAAGCGGCGGCGGAAGGCCGGGTCGATCTGCTCGATCCGGTTCGTGACCCAGAGCGTCGGCACCGCGTTGGACTCCAGGATCTGGTTCACCCAGGCCTTGCCGCTGACCGAACCGGTCGCGGGTGCCGGCAATTGGTCGGAGCGCGCCATCAGCTGCGCGGCTTCGCTGGAAATCGGCGGAAAAACGTCCTCCACCTCGTCGAACAGCAGCGCCGAATGCGTGCTCCCCTTCAAAAATACCTGCGCGATCTGCAGCGAGCGGTAGCGGTCGCGGCCACTGAGCGAATTGCCGTCGCGGTCGGCGTATTCGACCTCGAACAGATCGAGTCCGGCGGCCTGCGCGACGACCTTGGCGAGCTCGGTCTTGCCGGTGCCGGGCGGGCCGTAGAGCAATACGTTGACACCCTGCTCCTTGCCAGCCACCGCGTTCTTCAGCAGCGACACCAGCACCTGCGCGTCTTCCTGCACGAAAGCGAAATCGGCCAGGCCCAGCTGGCTGCGGCTGGCGGGCCGGGTGAAGACGGCCATCAACTCGCTGTGGTCGCGGTATTTGCGCATCAAGACCGGCGGCAGTTTTTCGCTGACCTTCATCAGGTCGGCCAGGTCGGTGATGTTGTGCTCGGAAATCAGGTTTTCGACCATGCCGATCCGCTCCAGCCGCGAACCGGGGCGCAGCGCCTCGGCGACTTCGGGCGCCTTCACGCCGGCGACATCGGCCAGCGCGGCGTAGGCCTCGGGCGCGTTGTTGACCTTGAACTCGACCAGCAGCGAACGCAAATCGCGCTGGTAGCGCGCCAGCGTTCCGTAGAGCAGCAGCGCGCGCTCGGCCCGGTTGAGCTGCAGCAGGCTGGCCAGCGCCTCGATGTTTTTCTCGACCAGCGTCGATTGCTTTTTCAGCGCCTGGGTCAGCCAGTCGCCGGTTGCGCTCAGGACCGACAGCAAATCCCTGGGCTGGTCCTTGGCATGCTCGTCGAGGTAGAAAAACAGCGTCCCCTCTTCGTACGGGCCGCGCCAGACGCCGTGGCGCGCCATGAACTCGGCGTCGGTCAGCAACTCGTGGCCGCTCCAAAATTCATTGTCCTTGCAGCGCCGGCCCAGAAACTCGCGCAGCCGCTGCAGCGCCGGCACCGGCCAGACCAGATGGCGGCCCGACAGCGCCAGCAGGCTGTTCAAATCGCGCCGGACATTGAACTTGGCGCCCTGGCGCGCCGCCAGGGTCAGCACGAAATGCGAGCACATCAGGTCCAGCACCGGCGCCTCCTTCAGCCCGGGGGACGCAAGCCACTGTTGCGAATGCTCGACGACAAAACGCTTGTTCATGGAAAAACTCCAGTTGCTATTGACTTCGGTAACCCCCGACCGATTTTTTATTGCTTGCCAAGAGATGCACCATAACGCAAGCCAATGGTTCATGGAAGACAGGGCAAAAAAACCGGTGCAAGCCATGCCTTGGACAATGCCGGCCTAAACGCCGCGCGACCGCCATGGACTTTCGTGACCGGCATGCCAGCGCTGCCCGTAACAAACCCATACAACTTTCTTTCGCAGCTTCACGCTCGGCGTGACTGAGCTACGCCGTCTGTTGCAAGCAAAGTTTTTAGCGTAGATGCTTGGCGCGTTTGGCGGCGAAGAGCGCGGGAATGCTCACGCCGCGGCGTCCGGGAACGACTTCGAATGCATCGCCCGCATGCAGCGTTCCGGGCGTCGCGACCGCCAGATAAAAGCCGCAAAAGCCGGTTTGCGCCATCAGCCTGCAAGTGTTTCCGAAGCCCATCACCGCGCTGAATTTGTGGCACGGCTCGCGCGGCAGCGTGACGCGCAGCTCGCAGCCGGGAAACCGCAGCACGTCGCCGGCCCACATCCCGGTTTCCAGCAGCCCTTGCAGCGTCAGGTTCTCGCCCAGGCTGCCGTGCGGCAGGCTGGCGTCGATCTGGCCGGCGCCGGCTTCGCGCCGGGCCGCCCGCCAATAGGCGTAATGCTCCGACGGATAGGCGTAAACGGCTTTTTCGAGTCCGCCGTGAATCGACAGGTCGGCCTGTTCGTCGCCGAGCAGGCCCAGCGGCGTCACCGGCACGCCGCCGGCGACCGGCTGCTTGACAAAGCCGGTCAAAATACCGCGCCCGCCGATTTTTATCCGGCGCGCCAAGCCTACGTGGATGGAAAGGAGCTGCGGCATCGGGCCGCTAGCGTAACGCATCGCGCTGCTCGCCCGCGGGAGCCGCCGACAAGCACGCCGTAAAGGTAAGATGATGGAAAATTTACCAGGCCTTTTCAGGAACCGCCATGAACCCTCCAGCCGAGCACACGACCAATGCCGCTCACAGCAGTCCGACGCCTGCCGAAGAAAAGGACGCTGTCGATTCGATCGTACCGATGATTCCCTACGTGATTCCATTGGCCGGTGGCGTGCTGATGTTTCTGCTGGCGTTCATCGCGGTTTACATGGCTTGACGCCGAGTTCGAGCCGATCGGCCTGAAAGTCCGCGGCCAGCGGACTTTTTTCGTGGCTGATGCTCAATTCGGCTGCCGGCCACGCATTAAACCTCAGTTTGCGATGCCGCCCGACGCTTTCATTTTGCAGGCCGAAAAGCTTTCCTTCGGTTATGGCTTGTCGCCGGCGCCATTGCTTTTCAGCCAGCTGTCGCTGGCGCTGCGGCCCGGCGTTACCTTGATCGGCGGCGACGAAAGCACTGGCAAAACCACCTTGCTCCAGCTGCTGGCGGGTGTTTTGCCGGCAAGCGGCAAGCTCTGCATTCAAGGCGTCAGCCTGGCGCAAAACCCGGCAGCCTACCGCCGTCGAGTCGCCTGGCTGGACCCGCGCGACACCGCGCTGGACGGGCATACCGCGAAACAAATCTTTGCCGCCGCCGCGCCGGCTTGCGACCCGAACGTATTACGGGCGCACACCTGCGGCCTGTCGCTTGGAGGCCAACTCGACAAAACGCTGACGATGCTGTCCACCGGTACCCGGCGCAAGGTGCTGCTCGCCGCCGCGCTGGCGGCCGAGGCGCCGGTGACATTGCTCGACCAGCCGTTCAAGGCGCTGGACCGGCCGTCGATCGACTACTTGCTGCGGGCGCTCAATGATGCGGCCCGGCATCTGGACCGGGCCTGCGCGGTGGCTGATTACGAAGCGCCCCCAGGCGTGACGCTGGCTGGAACGGTTGCGCTCAGGCTTTAAAGCGTCGATTAGGCGCCAAATAAGCCTTTTTCGCTTACTGGATAAGGATAGTAAGCTATAAAAACAGTAGCAATGCCTTGCCAGGCGTCAATTTCCCCACATCACCCGGGAGCCAAGCGACTGCACGTTTGTCAAACGCTTTCGGCGACGACAAGGCTTTCAATCGCGCCGATTTTGTCGATCTCGATCCGAACGGTATCGCCCGCCTTGAGCCAGCGCGGCGGCTTAAAGCCAATGCCGACACCGCCGGGTGTGCCGGTCAGTATCAGGTCGCCGGGCTCGAGCGTCATCGCCTGGCTCAGGAAAGCGATCTGGTCGTAGCAGTTGTAGATCAGCTCTTTGGTGTTCGACGACTGGCGCATTTCGCCGTTGACAAAGCAGCGTATGCCCAGCGCATGCGGATCGCCGACCTCGTCGGGCGTCACAATCGCCGGCCCGTACGGGCAATGCGTGTCGAACGACTTGCCAACGACGAACTGCGAGGTCTTGCGCTGCCAGTCGCGAACGCTCACGTCGTTGGCCGCGCAATAGCCGAAGATGACTTCATGCGCGCTTTCCGCGGACACGTGGCGGCAACGCTTGCCGATGACAAAAGCGAGCTCGGCCTCATAGTCGAGCTGGCTTGAAACGCGCGGCAGCTCGACATCGCCGAACGGCGCATTGATCGACGTGCCCGGTTTGGTGAACCAGACCTGCTCGGCGGGCGTGGCCATGCCCGACTCGGCGATGTGGTCGGCATAGTTCAGCCCGATGCAGAAAATCTTGCCCGGCCGCGGTATCGGCGCCAGCAGCGTGGCATCGGCCAGCGCCAGATCGCCCGTTTTACTTGCGGCCAGGGCCTGCAGGCGCGGTGCAAAAGCCTGCCACTGCTCAATCAAGCCGAGCATGTCGCGCGGCGCGTCGGCCAGGTGGGCGGCCACATCGACGATCCTGTCATCGACCACGAGGCCGATGCGCGCGTTTTTTACGTCGTTCGCGCTTTTCGAGAATAAAACCAGTTTCATACAGTATCCTTAATTTCTGGGGGTTTGGGGTTTAAAGGTTTTAGGGGTTGAAGATTCCGTTTTGTTTTCTAGGCGGGCCCTGCCACCGAGGCGATTTCGGCCTGCTCCTTGGCGATCAACGCGGCCAGCGTCCTGCGCGCCAATCCCGCCGCCGCGTCGGTTTTAAGGAACAGCGGCTTGAGCGACATCAGGTCGGTTGTCCCCATGCGCTCCTGGCAGGCGGCGATCATCGGCTCGTCTTCCAGCCGGAACGCGGCATCCATACCGACGCGTATCTTTTCGCTCAAGGCGGCGTCGTCGCGCAGACTGTCGCGCGCGGCCGCCCAAAAGTAGTGGGTCGAACGCCCGGTTTCAGGCGTCAGGATATGCGCGCTTGGCATCGCCGGGCCTTCCGACACCGGCCGGCCGCATTCGGTAAAGCCTACGTCGAGCAGCAATAACGACGGGGGATCCCAACGCATGTTCGCCCGCCGGTCGCCGACTTTCGAGTCGCTTTGCCACATCATCTGGAAAAGCTTTGTCACGGGCTCGCCCGGCATTTCGTTGTTCGCCCATACCGTGCGTCCTTCCTGCTTCATGCTAAAGCGGTTGCGCTCAGCCGAATCGGCGTTGCCGAGCAGAGGATGCAGGAACTGGGCATGGCTCAGATCGAGCAGGTTGTCGGTGATCAGCTCGTAATTGGCGTTCAGGTGTAGGTAGCCTTTCACCACCGCGTGATTCTCATCATCGGCAATGACGTCGAAGCGCGGGAGCAAGGATTCATCGGCGGCCTCGGCCTGGCCCATCCATATCCAGATCAGGCGATATTTTTCCAGCAGCGGATAGGTAGGCACTTTCGCGGCGCCGGGGATCGGTCCGTGCGGATTGTGCACGCACATACCGGCGGAATTAAAACGCAGGCCGTGGTACGGACACTCGACAACGCCATCCGACACCTTCCCTTTCGACAAGGGCGCGAAACGATGCGGACAGCGGTCCGCCAGCGCGGCAGGCCTGCCGGCGGCGTCGCGATAAAGGACGATCGGCTCGTCAAGCAATGTGCGGGATACCATTTCTGCGCCGACTTCGTCAGCCCAGGCGGCGGCATACCAGGCGTTCTTCAGATAATTCACAATGGGCTCCTTTTTATCTCGTTGGGTGTGTCATGAACTGCGGCGAAGGCGGCCGAAACGCCATTTCAGACACCGACGTATTTTTGCAGCACCGCGGGGTCGGCGCGCAGCTGCCCGCTCGAACCATTCCAGACAATGCGACCTTTTTCCACTACGTAATGACGGTCTGCCAGCCGAAGCAAGGGTCCGATGTTTTTGTCGATCACGATCAACGCCAGTCCCGCCGCCTTCAACCGCTCAAGACACGCCCAGATCTCGGCGCGAATCAGCGGCGCCAGCCCTTCGGTGGCTTCGTCGAGTATCAAAAGGCGCGGGTTGGTCATCAATGCGCGTCCGATGGCCAGCATCTGCTGCTCGCCGCCGGAGAGGTTGGCGCCTAGATTTTTCTCGCGCTCTTTGAGCCGCGGGAACTGGCTGTAAACCGCCTCGAGCGTCCACGCCTGCTCGGCGCCATGGCGGTTGCCGGCGGTGGCAACCAGATTTTCGCGCACGGTCAGGTTTGGAAAGATGTGCCGCCCTTCGGGCACCAGGCCGATGCCGGCCTGGGCCAATCGATGCGCGGGCCGGCCGGTCAGGTCCGTCCCGTCGAAGCAAACGCTGCCCGAGCGTGGCGCCAGCAGCCCCATGATCGACTTGACGGTGGTTGATTTGCCCATGCCGTTGCGCCCGATCAAGGTGACGACCTCGCGTTCGCGCACGTCGATCGACACGCCGAACAACGCCTGGCTGTCGCCATAGCAGGTTTCGATATCCCGCACTTCCAGCAGGCGGTTCATGCCGATTCCTCCTGATCGCCGAGATAGGCGGCCCGAACCGCCGCGTCGTCGCGAATTTCCCGCGGCGTTCCACAGGCGATGGCGCGGCCGTACACCAGCACCGATATGCGGTCGGCCAGGGCGAAGATCGCATCCATGTCGTGCTCGACAAGAACGATTCCGTAGCGCCCTTTGAGGCGCCGCAGCACCTCGACGATTTCCTGCGATTCCTGGTGGCTCATTCCGGCCATGGGCTCATCGAGCAGAAGCAGCTTCGGCTTCATCGCCAGCGTCATGGCGATCTCGAGCTGGCGCCGGGCGCCATGTGCCAGAGTGCTGACCACCAGCTCGGCCTTGTCGGCAATGCCGACCTCCTTGAGCGCCGCCATGGCCGGCATGCGAAGCGCCTTGTCGGATGCGACCGGCTTCCAGAAGGAAAAACTGTGCCCAGTCCCGGCCTGCACCGCGAACATTACGTTTTGCATCACGCTGAATTCGGGAAATACCGAAGTGATCTGGTAGGAGCGGGCAATGCCGGCAAGGGCGCGCCGATGCACCGGTTGAAATGTCACATCGACGCCGCTGAGCAGTATTTGCCCCGCGCTCGGCAAGAGCTCTCCCGAGAGCTGGTTGATGAGCGTGGTTTTACCGGCGCCGTTCGGCCCGATGACGGCATGGAGTTCCCCGGGACGCACCTCGAGGTTGAGATCGTCGGTGGCGAGCAATCCGCCAAAGCGCTTCACCAGGCCCCTGACCTGCAACAGGCTCATCGCCTTCGCTCCAGCAGCCAGCCGTACAGGCCCTGCTTTAATTTCAGCGTGACGATGAGCACGAAAGCGCCGAGCACCAGCATCCAGTGATCGCGGATGAAATCATCCAGGCCCCATGGCAGGCCGAGGCGCATGGTCGTGAGCAATTCTTCGATCAGCAGCCAGACAGCCGCGCCGATGATCGGGCCGACCAGTGTGCCCAGCCCCCCCAGCACCACCATCACGATCAATTCGCCGGATACGCTCCACTGCATATAAGACGGCGAGGTAAAGCGAAACAGGTTGGCGAGCAACACCCCGGCTATGACGCAGATCAGCGCCGAGATCACATAGGCAAGCAGCTTGTATCGCAGCGTCGGAAAGCCCAGCGCCGCCATCCGGCGTTCGTTCGACTTCGTTCCCTGCAGCAGCATGCCGAAACGGGCATCGACAAGGCGGCGCAGGGCATACAGCGTCACCATCAGCACCGCAAAGATCACGTAGTAAAGGACGGTGTTGTTGGATATGTCCACGACACCGAAATTACTGCGCGCCGGAAGCGGCAGACCATCATCGCCGCCGTACGACTTCAGGCCGATCACAAGGTAGTAAAACATCTGCGCAAAAGCGAGCGTGATCATGATGAAAGCGATCCCGCTTGCGCGCAGGCATATCAGCCCGATCAGCGTCGAGGCGAGCAGGCCGACGCCGAGCGCCGCGCCTAGGTGCGCGAAGCCGTTGCTGATGCCATGCGCCGACAGCATGCTGACCGCGTAAGCGCCGATACCGAGGTATAGCGCATGGCCGAAGCTGACCAGCGCGCCAAAACCGAGTATCAGGCCAAGGCCCATTGCCGCCAGCGCATAAATCATGATTCGCGAGAACAGCGTGATATAGGCCGCCTGGCCGCTCCATGCGGCAAACAGCGGCACCAGCGCGAACAGGCAGACGAGGAGCGCAATGACGACCCCGCGCATCGAGGCCCTGCGGTAAAGCAACCCAGTGGTTTCACCGACCGGAAGCAGCAATAACCTGCCGTCAGCCATGCTTCACCGGGAATAGGCCCTGGGGGCGTGCGGCGATCACGACCGCCATCAGGATGTACGTCAACATCGAGGCCAGCGCCGGCCCGGCCGCCTGCGCCACAGCAGGATCAAACAGCCCATTGACAAACACCGGCATCAAGGCGCGGCCCATGGTATCGACGATGCCGACGATCAAGGCGCCAAAAAACGCGCCTCGGATCGATCCGATGCCGCCCGTCACGATCACGACCAGTGTCAGGATCAAAATGGGCTCGCCCATGCCGGGCTGCACCGACAGGATGGGCGCCGCCATCAGCCCTGCCAGGCCAGCCAGGGCGGCGCCGACACCAAACACCACGGCGTTGACCAGCTTGAGGTTCACGCCGAGCGCCGAAACCATCATGGCATCCGATGCGCCGGCGCGTATCAGCATGCCGATGCGCGTCTTGTGGATCACCAGGTAGAGCGCCAATGCGACCGCCAGCCCGACACCGATGATGGCAAACCGGTAAAGCGGGTAAGGCAGGCCGAAGAGTTCGAGCGTGCCTGCAAGCACTGGCGGCACATTGATGAACATCGGAGACAACCCCCAGACGATGCGCACGACTTCGTTGATGCACAGAATCAGCCCGAAGGTGCCAAGCACCTGGTAGAGGTGATCACGGCCATAGAGCTGGGTCAGCACCGATCGTTCGATCAGCAGTCCGATTACCACCGTCCCAGGCACGGCCACTAGCGCGGCCAGCAAAAACGAGTCCCACCAGCCGAAAGCCGCGGCGCCCAGGTAGGCGCCGATCATGTAGAGCGAGCCATGCGCCAGGTTGACGAAATTCATGATGCCGAGCACCAGCGTCAAGCCAGCCGAGAGCAGGAAAAGCAGCACCCCCAGTTGAAAGCCGTTGAGCAACTGGGCCAGCAAAAGCGACATGCTCATGAAGATATCCCGGCGGAGCCGGCCGTCACTTCAACAAGCACTGCGCATGGTATGAGTCCTGATGATTCGGCAGCGGCGTGGAAACCGTTTTCAGGCTGACGCGGCTCTTGGCGTCCTTCGCCACTTCGAACATCCGCATGTCCTGGATGGGGAAATTGTTGTTGTTGAAGCGGAAGGCGCCGCGCACTGATTTGAAGTCGGCCGCCTTCAGTGCCGCCGCAAAGGCGGTCTTGTCGGCAACGTTGCCTTTGACCTTGCCGATCGCGGAGTCGAGCAGCAAAGCCGCATCGTAAGCCTGCGCCGCCAGATTCGACGGAATCCGCTTGTACTTGGCCTCAAAGGCGTCGGCGAACTGGCGAGCGCCCGGATTGTCGACGTCAGGCCCCCAGGTGCTGCCGGTAAACGCGCCGATCGCCAGATCCTTCAAAGCCGGAATCGATGTGCCGTCGATCGTTCCTGTCGAGAGCAGCGGCAGAGTGGTCAGCAGGCCCGCTTGCTGGTACTGGCGCACAAAATTCACGCCCAGGCCGCCAGGATAAAACACGAACACCGCGTCCGGCTTGGCGGCGGCGATCTGGGTAATTTCCGACGAAAAATCCATCTGGCTCAGGGGGGTAAAAATCTCGCCCTGTATCGCGCCCTTGTAGTAGCGCTTGAAGCCGCCGAGCATGTCCTTGCCAGCCTGAAAGTTGGGCGCCAGCAAAAATACCTTTTTGTAGCCTTTATTCGCGGCATATTGGCCCACCACTTCGGCGAGCGTATCGACCTGAAAGGAAACCACGTATTGAAAAGGTGAGCACGCAGCGCCCGCGAGCGGCGAGGGGCCCGGGTTGGTGCTGATTAAAAAAACCTCTTTTTCAAGAATGGGTTTGGCCACCGCCATGATGGTGTTGGAGCCGGTAAAGCCGGTGATGATCTTCACCTGATCGCGCTCAATCAGCTTTTGCGCACTTAGCGTCGCCACCTCCGGCTTGAACTGATCGTCCTCTTTGAGGATCTGCACCGGCACGCCGCCAAGTTTGCCGTTGCGCTGCTCGACGGCGAGCATGAAGGCGTCGTATTGATCCTGGCCGAGCGTGCCGAACGGCCCCGACAAAGTGGCTAGAAATCCTATTTTTAATGGAGTTTGCGCATAACTTATTGCGGCAGCGCCGAAAGTCAGGACCGCGGCCGCGGCAATACGACGAATTATTTGTCTCATTTCTTATCCATTTGTTGTAGCTGAAGGTCAATATTAAACATCATTGCCCGCCAGATATGCGGAAAAAAATTTACGGCCCAGCCGCGCGCTCGCTGCACGCCCTAGCCCAGGTGTCGCAGTCGGTACGCGCTTGAGCGCTTGAGCGCCCAGCGCCAAGACTAGCGCAGCGCGGTCAGCGTGTCGAGCCCGCGCGCCCCGCCGTCCGGGCGCTGCTTGATTTGCGCTTCGTCCTCGCCCGAATAAAACCGGCGCGCGAGCTCGGCCGGCTCGAAGTCCACGCCGATCGGGTTGCTGGCAAACGCGGGGCTGTAGAAAAACTCGCCCGCTTTTTCCACCGTCTCGTAGTTGTCGACCTGCAGCTCGATCTGGTTGCCGTCCGGGTCGGCGTAGTACATCGAGGTGGTCGGGCCGTGGTTGATGCAGGTCACCGGCCGGATGCCGGCCTTGTCCAGGCGCTCGTACGTCGCCACAAGCTCGCCGAGCGACGCATAGGTAAAGGCCACATGGTGCACGCCCGCCACGCCGGCGGTCTGGGGCTTCAGACCCGGGAAATTGAGCACGGCGATGCGATGGTGCTCGTCGTCATAGGACAAAAAGGCCAGCTTGCCGTCGGAAAAGGCGATTGTCGCGCCCAGCACGGTCTGGTACCACTCGACCAGCGCGTCGAACTGCGAGCTGCGCAGCACCACATGCGCCAGGCGAGCCGGTGAGATAGCGCGCGAGGTAGCGGGCGGAGTCACGGGCGAGATGGCGGTTTGGGCGGGCACCTGCACAGGCGATTCAAGCACTTCGTTCATGGACAGTCTCCTTGTCGTGGGTGGGTTGATAGGCAGAAAATATTGCTGGAAATCGCGTCGATTCGCCGGTCATGCATCACCGCATTTTTCAAGCTGATGTGTATCGATGCCGTCAAGCAACTTTAGCGCTATTCAAACTTTTTTGCCATACGAAGTAACGCCAGGCGATTTTCGCGGCCGGGCTTTGTTGCGCCAACTCAAGGATGCAATACCAATGGCAAAGCCGTTTTGTAGCGAACCTGCTTGAGCGCGAAGCTGGAGCGGATTTTTTCGACCTGCGCGATCGGCGAGAGCTGCTCCAGGATGAACCTTTCCAGCGCCACCATGTCGGCGATGGCGACGCGAATCAGGTAATCGGCGTCGCCGGTCATCAAATAACACTCCATCACTTCCTCCCGAACACAAATACGCTCTTCGAACGCTTGCAGCGCTTTTCGGCTTTGCTGCTTGAGGCTGATCGAGATGAAGACATTCAGGTGCAGCCCCAATTGCTGCGCATCGAGCAAAGCCACGTACTTGCGTATCAAGCCTTGCGTTTCCAGGGCGCGCACCCGCGCCAGGCAGGGCGATGGCGAAAGATGGACGCGCCTGGAGAGCTCGACGTTAGACAAGCTGGCATCGGCTTGCAGTTCATTCAATATTTTCAAATCGATTTTGTCAATTTCCATTGCGCCCAAAACCTTTGCCCGGCGGCAGAATATGCTGTATTTTATAAAAACCATTGGCGTTTTCAGCTACTTATTTCACCAGCCTTGATTTAAAGTATTTTCTTTCGATAGATTTTTTTCGCTAGAAACGCACACCATGAATCAGCCGCTTCCACTTCACTCATTGATCGATCCCATCGACCTTGACCCGGCCGAAAGCGCCGAATGGCGCGATGCGCTCGCGTCGTTGCTGCACGAATCGGGCCCCGGGCGAGCGCGGCAAATTCTCGACATGCTCAACGCCATGAGCCGCGACCTGAATATCGGCTGGCAGCCGGCCCGCGGCTCGCCTTATGTGAACACCATCGCGGTGGACCAGCAGCCCGCCTTCGCCGGCGACCTGGCGATGGAAGAACGCTTGGCGTCGCTGATTCGCTGGAATGCGCTCGTCATGGTGCTGCGCGCCAATCAAGCCTATGGAGAGCTCGGCGGCCACATCGCCAGCTATGCCAGCGCGGCCGACCTGTTCGAGACCGGCTACAACCACTTTTTCCGTGCCCGCTCCGAAGAATCGGGAAGCCGGCAATTGGGCGACCTGGTCTTCTTCCAGCCGCACAGCTCGCCTGGCGTCTATGCAAGGGCTTATCTTGAAGGACGGCTGAATGTCGAGGATTTGGCTTACTACCGCCAGGAGCTGACGGCTCCCGCGGCGACCGACGGGCGGGGCGCGCGTGGCTTGTGCAGCTATCCGCACCCCTATTTGATGCCTGATTTCTGGCAGTTTCCCACCGGCTCGATGGGCATCGGCCCCATCAGTTCGATCTACCACGCGCGCTTCATGCAGTACCTGACCCACCGCCAGTTGCTCGACTGCTCGGGAAGGAAGGTGTGGGGCGTCTTTGGCGACGGCGAAATGGACGAGCCTGAAAGCATGAGCGCGCTCACGCTGGCCGCGCGGGAAAAGCTCGACAACCTGGTCTGGGTCGTCAACTGCAACTTGCAGCGGCTCGACGGCCCGGTGCGCGGCAATGGCCGCATCATCGATGAGCTCGAGCAATTGTTCACCGGCGCGGGCTGGAACGTGATCAAGCTCATCTGGGGCAGCGACTGGGACGGTCTTTTCGCTCGCGATACCAGCGGCGCGCTGGCCAAAGCATTTGCCAATACCGTCGACGGCCAGATGCAAACCTTCGCCGCGAAGGACGGGCGCTACAACCGCGAGACCTTCTTCGGTCAGAACGAAGCGCTGGCCGCGTTGGCGCAGGGCATGACCGACGAACAAATCGACCGCCTCAAGCGCGGCGGGCACGACATGGTGAAGATCTATGCCGCCTATGCCGCCGCCGCCAGCCACCAGGGCCAGCCGACGGTGATTCTGGCGCACACCAAGAAGGGCTATGGCATGGGCAGCGCGGGGCAAGGCAAGATGACCACGCACAGCCACAAGAAGTTCGATGAGACCGACCTGATCGCGTTTCGCAACCGCTTTCAGCTGCCGCTGACCGACGAGCAGGTCACTTCGCTCAGTTTTTACAAGCCGGCGCCGGAAAGCGCCGAGATACGGTATTTGCATGCGCAGCGGCAAAAGCTCGGCGGCTACCTGCCGAAGCGCTACACCCGCTGCGAGCCGGTGGCGGTGCCGGAGATCGCCGCTTACGCCCAGTTCGCCCTGAGGGCCGAAGGCAAGGAGATGAGCACCACGATGGCCTTTGTGCGCATGCTGGGCAACCTGCTCAAGGACAGGACGCTGGGGCCGCGCGTGGTTCCCATCGTGGCCGACGAGGCGCGGACCTTCGGCATGGCCAACCTGTTCAAGCAGGTCGGCATTTATTCCAGCATGGGCCAGCGCTACGCGCCGGAAGACATCGGCTCGGTATTGAGCTACCGCGAAGCCATGGACGGGCAGATTCTCGAAGAGGGAATATCCGAAGCCGGCGCGCTGGCCAGCTGGACGGCGGCGGCCACCAGCTACAGCGTGCATGGCCTGGCCATGCTGCCGTTTTATATCTATTACTCGATGTTCGGCTTTCAGCGTGTGGGCGACCAGATCTGGGCCGCGGCCGACCAGCGCGCACGCGGCTTTTTGCTCGGCGCCACGTCAGGGCGCACCACGCTGGGCGGCGAAGGACTGCAGCATCAGGACGGCACCAGCCACCTCATCGCCGCGACCATTCCCAACTGCAAAGCCTACGACCCGGCGTTCGCGGGCGAGCTTGCGGTCATCATCGACCACGGCATGCGCGAAATGCTGGTCGAGCAAAAAGATGTTTTTTACTACGTCACGATGATGAACGAGAACTATGCCCAGCCCAGCCTGCCTGTCGGCGTGGAGCACGATTTGCTTCGAGGATGCTATAAATTTGGTAGCTATTCAGGCACGTCCGGAGAGCGGCAGGGCGCTCAGGCGCCAGGAGAAGTGACCTTGATGGGATCCGGCGCCATTCTTCTCGAAGTCATCAAGGCGGCGCAGGCCTTGGCCTTGCAGGGTATTTCATCGACGGTATTGAGCGTGACCAGCTGGAGCGAACTCGCACGCGAAGCGCAAGCCTGCGCCGCGCCTGGTCAAAGCCCGGCGAAAACGCAGGCGGCGCCGTTCATTAGCACGATGTTGCGCGAAAGTCGCGGCCCCATCGTCGCCGCCACAGACTATGTCCGCGCCGTGCCGGAAAGCGTGCGCGCCTTCGTGCCGGACGGGCGCGACTACCTTGCGCTGGGCACCGACGGCTTTGGCCGAAGCGATACTCGGGCCGCATTGCGCTCTTTTTTCGGCGTCGATGCGGCCAGCATTGCGCAAGCCGCCAGAACGCTGCTGGCCGCAAAGCGATAACAAGTTAATCGGCGCGCGTCTTCAATAAAAAACGGCGTGCCCAAGCCGGCATTCGAAAAGCCCAGGCGACGTTTTGCGCCGCTTGAATCTTGACCGGCCTGACAGAACCAAGCCTGCTCCGCCTAAAAGAATTTAGCCCAGCCAAATTGTTAACGAATAGAATTAAACGAACGTCCAATCAAAAAAATCCGGGCTCTTGTGCATTCAAAATCCAGCATCGACGAGCCAGCCGCGGCCGCGCCGGCGAGGCGAAACGGCGAGCGCACCCGCACGCTGATCCTGGATGCGGCGGAAACGCTTTTTTCCGAACACGGCCTCGATGGCGTCTCGATGCGGGCCATCGCCGCCAGCGCCGGTGTGACGCTGGCGCTTGTCAATTACCATTTCGGCTCCAAGGACGGACTCTACCGCGCCGCGTTCGAGCGCCGCGGCGCGCCGCTGGCGCAGTCGCGCCGCGCCGCGCTGGCCGCGGTGCTCGGGCAAGAAGGCTGCGCGCCGGCCATCGGCGATGTGCTCGACGCGCTGGCGCGGCCGTGGGTCGAAATGCGCGGCCAGCCCGGCGGGCTCGCTTACGCGCGGCTGATCGCCCGGGAAGTCAGCGATCCGGCCGAAGGCAAGCGAAGCATCGTGCCCGACCTGCTCGATCCGGTCGCGCTCGAGTTCATCGATGCGATGAAAAAGGCATTGCCGACGATGCCCGCCAGCAAGGTCGCCTGGGCGTATCACTTCTTCATTGGCGCCTTGCTCTTGATTCTTTCCAACCCCGATCGGGTCACCCGGCTTTCAGGCCAGTTGTGCAGCATCAAGGAAGATCGGGCCGTGATCGATGAAATCGTGTCGTTTTTCTCCAATGCGCTTGAGCTTGCGACGCTGCCGCGCAAAGAAGCTGCCATCAAACCCAAACGGCCCGTGTCGGCCAAGACTGTGAAGGAACTACCATGAAACTCGTGACCTACCAGACAGCGGCGGATTCAGCGCCATTGGCAGGCGTGCTGATCGAAGGCGGCGCCCGTATCCTCGACTTGCAGGCCGCGCACCAGGCCATCCGCGGCAAGGCCTCGCCCATGCTGGCCAGCGTGCTGGCCATGGCCGAGCACAGCGACGAGTCGCTCGGGCTGGCGCGCCAGCTGCTCGATGCGGGGGCGCAAGAAACGCACACTTGCAAAGTCCAGGACGCCCGGCTGCTCGCGCCCATCCCGGCGCCGCCGCAGATGCGCGACTTTTTGTGCTTCGAGGAGCACTTGGTCGAAGCGTTCAAAAAGTCACGCGAGCTTCGCGCCTCGGAAGCGCCCGACCCGACAGCCGCACTGCGCGAGATGGAGGCCAAAGGCATCCTGACGATTCCGCAGGTGTGGTATCAGCGGCCGATTTTTTACCACCCGAACCGGCTCAACGTCGTTGGCACCGAGTGCGACGTGCGCTGGCCGCACTACAGCGACCGGCTCGATTTCGAGCTCGAATTCGGCTGCTTTATCGGCAAGCCGGGCCGCGACATCAGCCGCGAGCGCGCGCGCGAGCATATCTTTGGCTACACCATCTTCAACGACGTCTCGGCGCGCGACGAGCAGGTCATCGACATGCCCGGGCAGTTGGGGCCGGGCAAAGGAAAAGACTTCGACACCGGCAACATTTTGGGGCCGTGCCTGGTGACGGCCGACGAGCTGGCCGACCCGTACAGCCTTCAGATGGAGGTAAGGGTCAACGGCGAGCGCTGGGGCGGCGGCAACAGCGGCCAAATGCGCTGGAAGTTCGAGGACTGCATTGCGCACGTGTCGCGCTCGGAGACGCTCTATTCGGGTGAGTTCTTCGGCTCGGGCACGGTGGGCACCGGGTGCGGGCTGGAGACCATGCGCTTTCTCAAGCCGGGCGATGTCGTCGAGCTGGAGGTGCAGGGCATCGGCATCTTGCGCAACCGCTTCGTCAAACCGACCGCTTGAAGCGCCTGGGCGTCCAAATTCCTCGGCAGCGTCGGGAGTTCTTGGCATCCATGCTTAAATGCTTTTGGCGCATTGACCGACAAGGACTCCACCATGTTTACCCGCAGACATATTTTGGCCACATTGGCGGCATCCGCCGCCACCCAGAAAGCGTTTTCGCAACAGGATTTTCCTGGCAAGCCGATTCGCCTTTTAGTGCCTTTTTCAGCCGGCGGCAGCCCCGACCTGCTGGCGCGCCTGGTGGCGGTGCAGCTGGGAAAGCAGTTGGGCCAGAACGTGGTGGTCGACAACCGGCTCGGCGCCAACGGCATCATCGCTGCCGAGGCCGTCGCGAATGCGCCGCCTGACGGTTATACGCTGCTGCTGACGACGGGCTCGCACACCATCAATCCCAGCATCTACAAAAAGCTGCCGTACGACACGCTGCGGGACTTTACCCCGGTCAGCCAGTTGATCGTCGCGCCGGCGCTGGTGCTGGTCGTGAATCCCGCGTTCCCGGCCAAGACCATCGGCGACTTCCTGACGCTGGCGCGCAAAACCGACGGCAACGTCAGCTACGGCTCGCCCGGTACCGGAAACACGCTGCACTTGGCGGGCGAACTGCTCAACATGTCGGCCGGCACGCGTATGCTGCATGTCCCTTACAAAGGCGCGGCGCCCGCTTTGGCCGCGGTGATGGGCGGCGAGGTGTCGGCCTGTTTCCTTAGCACGACGGCGGCCTTGATCGCCATCAAGGGCGGGCAGGTCAGGCCACTGGCCGTCACAAGCGCGAGCCGCATTGCTTCGCTGCCTGCGACGCCGACGCTGGCCGAAAGCGGCGTGTCCGGCTTCGACTACAACGGTGGCTGGACCGGCATCCTGGCGCCGGGCAAAACGCCGCGGCCGATCGTGCAGAAGCTCTCAAGCGAAATCCAAAAGGCGTTGCAGGTTCGCAGCGTCAAGGAGCAATTGCTTGCCTGGGACAACGTTCCCGTCGCAAGCACGCCCGACGAGTTCGCGCGCTTCATCCAGGGCGACATCGAAAAATTCGCGCTGATCGTCAAACAGGCCAATGTGCCGATGCAATGACGACAGTTGAGTTTTTTCATGGTTTTTACCGAGGCCGCCGACATGATTTTCGAGCGTGATGTCCCTATCGCCATGGCCGACGGCGTGGTGCTGCGGGCCAATGTGTTCCGCCCGTCCGAAGCGGGCCGGCACCCGGTTGTGATGGCCATGGGCGCCTACGGCAAGGACGTGCATTTCGAGGACGCGTTCAATCCGCAGTGGAAGGTGCTTACCCAGCTCTACCCGGGTCTGAGCACCGAAGGCTCGAGCGGCGAATATCTGCGCTGGGAGGTGGTGGATCCGGAGCGCTGGGTGCCCGACGGCTTCGTCGTCATCCAGGTCGATTCGCGCGGCACCGGCATGTCGCCCGGCTACCTGGACCCGTTCAGCCCGCTGGAGACGCGCGACTATGCCCAAGCCATCGAATGGGCGGGAACGCAGCCCTGGTCGAACGGCAAGGTCGGCCTGATCGGCGTGTCTTACCTGGCGATCAAGCAGTGGCAGGTGGCGGCGCTGCGCCCGGCGCATCTGGCCGCGATCGTTCCCTGGGAGGGATCGAGCGATTTTCACCGCGATGGCGGACACCACGGCGGCATCTTCAGCAGCAGCTTTACCTTTGCCTGGTGGCCGCGCCAGGTGCTCAGCAACCAGCACGGCAGCGGCGAGAGCCCGCACCGCGACCGGCAAACCGGCGAGCGCACGACCGGCGCCGCGCTTTCCGCGGCGCTGCTGGCCGGCAACCGCTCCGAGCATCCTGACGACCGGCTGCGGCACTCGCTCGACGACGCCTGGAACCAGGAGCGCACCGGACGACTGGAAGCGATCGAGGTGCCGCTGCTGTCGGCGGCCAACTGGGGCGGCGCCGGCATGCACCTGCGCGGCAACATCGAAGGATTTTTGCGCGCCGGCTCAAAAGAAAAATGGCTGTTCGCGCATATCGGCACGCATTTCGAGAGCTTCTATTTGCCGCGCTACGTCGCCCTGCAAAAGCGTTTTTTCGACCATTATTTGAAGGGCCTCGACAACGGTTGGGAGCGCGAGCCGCGGGTGCAGCTGGCGATACGCAATCCGGACGGAACGGCCGCCTTACGCCAGGAGCACGAGTGGCCATTGGCCCGCACGCGCTGGAGCCGTTTTTATCTCGACGCCGATGCCGGCTCGATGGGCGCACAGGCGCCGCTTGCTAGCGGCCACGCCAGCTTTCAGGCGCTGGGCGACGGCATCAATTTCTCAACCGCGCCATTTGAAGAGGAAACTGAATTCACCGGCCCGGTCGCGCTAAAGCTCTGGGTGTCGTCCACAACGGCCGACCTGGACATTTTCGCGGTGCTGCGGGTGTTCGACCCGCAAGGCGGCGAATGCACCTTCGTCGGCGCGCACG
>CAXSGT010000020.1:0-27084 GCA_964236835.1 uncultured Polaromonas sp. | reverse complement strand
AGCTCGACCGCCGCGCACCAGAGCGACCATATCTTCAAGGCCTGCGGCCTGCCGGTGTTCTTTCCGGCCAGCGTGCAGGACATCCTCGACATGGGGCTGCACGCGATCGCCATGAGCCGCTTTTCGGGCGTCTGGTCGGGAATGAAGACGATCCAGGAAATCGTCGAGTCGTCGAGCTCGGTCTCGGTCGATCCGGACCGCGTCAACATCGTCCTGCCCGAGGATTTCCAGATGCCGCCGGGCGGACTGCACATCCGCTGGCCCGACGCGCCGCTCGAGCAGGAAGCGCGGCTGATGGACTACAAATGGTATGCGGCGCTGGCGTATGTTCGCGCCAACAAGCTCAACTACAACGTGATCGCCGGGCCGCGCGACCGCTTCGGCCTCATCGCCAGCGGCAAGGCCTTCAACGACACGCGCCAGGCGCTGGCTGACCTGGGCCTGGACGACGACACCTGCCGTCAGCTCGGCATCCGGCTGCACAAGGTCAACGTGGTCTGGCCGCTGGAGGCGAGCATCACGCGCGACTTCGCCCAGGGCTTGCAGGAAATTCTGGTGGTCGAGGAAAAGCGCCAGGTCATCGAATACCA
Source organism: uncultured Polaromonas sp. (assembly GCA_964236835.1). Lineage (GTDB taxonomy): Bacteria > Pseudomonadota > Gammaproteobacteria > Burkholderiales > Burkholderiaceae_C > Polaromonas. Next base: position 26,494 of record CAXSGT010000020.1, on the reverse strand, counting down.
GATCAAGGAAGAGCTCTACAACTGGCGCGCCGACGTGCGGCCCAATGTGCTCGGCAAGTTCGACGAGCCCGAGGGCGACCGGTCGGGCGGCGAATGGAGCCACGCCAACCCGAGCGGCAACTGGCTGCTGCGCGCCAAGGCCGACCTGAGCCCGGCGATCATCGCCAAGGCGATCGCCAAACGGCTGACCAAGCTGGGGGTGCCGGCCGACATCGCGCTTCGCATGCAGACCCGGCTGGCGATCGTCGAGGCGCGGGAGCGCGCGCTGGCTGACGCCCAGCTCGACACCGGCGTACGCGCGCCCTGGTTTTGCAGCGGCTGCCCGCACAACACCAGCACCCGCGTTCCCGAGGGTTCGCGCGCCGTCGCCGGCATCGGCTGCCACTACATGGCGACCTGGATGGACCGCTCGACAAGCACTTTCAGCCAGATGGGCGGCGAGGGCGTGAGCTGGATCGGCCAGGCGCCATTCACCAGCGACGCGCATGTGTTCGCGAACCTGGGCGACGGCACCTACTTTCACAGCGGGCTGCTGGCGATTCGCCAGGCGATCGCGTCCGGCGTCAACATCACCTACAAGATTCTGTACAACGACGCCGTCGCCATGACCGGCGGCCAGCAGGTCGGCGAGCGGCCCGAGGGCCATTCGGTGCTGCAGATTATGCAGAGCCTGATTGCCGAAGGGGTGAACAAACTGGTCATCGTGACCGACGAGCCGGAAAAGTACGATGGCGCCAAATTGCTGAACGGCGTCACCGTGCATCACCGCGACGAGCTCGATCGCCTCCAGCGCGAGTTCCGCGAACTCAAGGGAACGACGGCGATCATTTACGACCAGACCTGCGCGACCGAAAAGCGCCGCCGCCGCAAGCGCGGCACGATGGTCGATCCGGCGAAGCGCGTCGTCATCAACGAGCTGGTGTGCGAAGGCTGCGGCGACTGCTCGGTGCAGTCGAACTGCCTGTCGGTCGAGCCGCTGGAAACCGAGTTCGGCCGCAAGCGCCGCATCAACCAGAACAGCTGCAACAAGGATTATTCGTGCGTCAAGGGCTTTTGCCCGAGCTTTGTCACGGTCGAGGGCGGCAGCCTCAAGAAGCCGAAAAAAGAGAAAAAAGGCGATCTGGCGAGCCTGCCGCCGCTGTCCGAGCTTCCTGAACCGATGCTGCCTGTGGCCGAAAGCGCCTGGGGCATCGTCGTCGGCGGCGTCGGCGGCACCGGCGTCATCACCATCGGCCAGCTGCTGGGCATGGCGGCGCACCTCGAAGGCAAGGGCGTGGTGACGCAGGACGCCGGCGGGCTGGCGCAAAAAGGCGGCGCGACCTGGAGCCACATTCAGATCGCCAACCGGCCCGAAGCGATTTACACGACCAAAGTCGATACCGCCAAGGCCGATCTCGTCATCGGCTGCGACCCGATCGTCACGGCCAGCCCGTACACGCTGGCGACAATGCAGCCGGGCCGCACCTTTGTCGCGATGAATACGCATGGCGCGCCGACGGCGGCGTTCGTGACCAACCCGAATTGGCAATTCCCCGGCGGCAATTGCGAAAGCGCTGTGGGCGCCGCCGTGGGCGCGGGGCTGCTGGCGAGCTTCGACGCCGAGCAGGTCGCGGTGCAGCTGATCGGCGACTCGATCTACACCAATCCGCTGCTGCTGGGCTTTGCCTGGCAAAAAGGCCGGGTGCCGTTGTCGCAGGCATCGCTCATGCGGGCGATCGAGCTCAACGGAGTGCAGGTCGAGAACAACAAGGCGGCGTTCGAATGGGGCCGTCGCTGCGCGCACGACCTGGCCCAGGTGCGGGCGCTGTTCAAGGCGGCGCAGGTGATCGAGTTCGTGAAAAAGCCGTCGCTTGCCGAAATGGTGAACAAGCGAATCGCTTTCCTCACCGATTACCAGAACGCGGCGTACGCGCAGAGCTACCAGGCTTTTGTCGAAAAAGTGCGCGCGGCGGAAGCGCCGCTCGGCAAAACCACGTTGACCGAGGCCGTGGCGCGTTATCTTTTCAAGCTGATGGCCTACAAAGACGAGTACGAGGTCGCGCGCTTGCACACCGACACCGGCTTCCTGAACCGTGTCAACGCGATGTTCGAGGGCGACTTCAAGCTCTATTACCACCTGGCGCCGCCGCTGCTGGCGTCGAAAAACGACCAGGGCGAGTTGCAGAAACGGCGATTCGGCCCGTGGCTGCTGACCGGCTTCAAGCTGCTGGCCCGGCTCAAGGGCTTGCGCGGCACGCCGCTGGATGTGTTCGGTCGCACCGAGGAGCGCAGGGTCGAGCGTGCGCTGATTGCCGAGTACCGCGCCAGCATCGACGAGGTGCTGGCCGGCCTCACGCCGCTGAACCATGCCGCGGCGCTTGAAATCGCCCGCATTCCCGAGCTGATCAAAGGATACGGCCATGTCAAGGCGCGGCACTTGGCGGCGGCCCGGCCTCGGTGGGCCACGGCGATGCAGGCCTTTCGGCAGCCTGCCGCCGCGCCGGCGCAACAGGCGGCCTGACAATAGCCCTGCGCCGGCTGGCTCAATTGGGCGCCGGCGTGACCGACGCATACAATGGCTTTCTGCTTGTTTCAGCCTTATTTGTGGAGTCAGCCCGTGTTTATTTCTTCAGCTTTTGCCCAAAGCGCCCCTGCCGCGGCCGGCGGCGGTGACATGATGTCTTCCCTGACCGGCATGCTGCCGCTGGTGCTGATGTTCGTGGTGCTGTATTTCGTCATGATCCGCCCGCAGATGAGGAAGCAAAAGGAGCACCGTGCCATGATCGAGGCGATTGCCAAAGGCGATGAAGTCGCCACCGCCGGCGGCCTCCTGGGCAAGATCACGCGGCTCGGCGAGGGCTACCTGACGCTGGAAATTGCTCCCGGCGTCGAGGTGCAGCTGCAGCGCAGCGCCATCGTGCAGGTGCTGCCCAAGGGCGCGATCAGCAGCGTCAAATAAGAAGGCCGCACCGCCACGCGGGGTCTAGCCGGACAGGCAAGTTCCGCTCTTTGTTTCTCCGTTCACCAGGAACCGTCACCCCATGAATCGTTACCCGGCCTGGAAGTACGCCCTGATCGTGGCCGTGCTTCTGATCGCGGCGCTGTACACGCTGCCCAATTTTTTCGGTGAAACGCCGGCGGTGCAAGTCTCCAGCGGCAAGTCCACCGTCAAGGTCGATAGCACGACGCTGGCCAGGGTCGAGCAGGCGCTCAAGGCCGCCGGCATCGCCGCCGACGGCATCACGCTCGAAGCCGGCTCGATCAAGGCGCGCTTCGGCGACACCGACACGCAGCTCAAGGCCAAGGACGCGGTGCAAAAGGCGCTGACGCCCGACGCGGCCGATCCGGGCTATGTGGTCGCGCTCAACCTGCTGTCGCGCTCGCCCGCCTGGCTGACCTCGCTGCATGCCAATCCGATGTACCTGGGGCTCGATTTGCGCGGCGGCGTGCATTTCATGCTGCAGGTCGATATGCAGGCGGCGCTGACCAAGCGCGCCGAGTCGCTCGCCGGCGACCTGCGGCTGGCGCTGCGCGAAAAAAACATCCGCCACAGCGGCATCGCCCGCAACGGCCAGGCGATCGAGATCCGGTTCCGCGATTCCGACACGATGGCATCGGCCCGCAACCTGATCCAGGACCAGATGCCCGACCTGCAAACGGCCGAGACGCCCGAAGGCACCGAATACAAGCTGACCGCCACCATCAAGCCCGAGGCGGCGCGCCGCATCCAGGACCAGGCGCTCAAGCAGAACATGGTGACGCTGCACAACCGGATCAACGAGCTTGGCGTCGCCGAGCCGGTGATCCAGCAGCAGGGCATCGACCGCATCGTCGTGCAGCTCCCCGGCGTGCAGGACACGGCCAAGGCCAAGGACATTCTGGGCCGCACGGCGACGCTGGAGATGCGGCTGGTCGAAGACGGCGCCGAGGCCAGGGCGGCGGAAAGCAACAGCGGCCCGGTGCCCTTCGGCGCCGAACGCTTCTTCGAGCGCAGCGGCCAGGCGGTGATCGTCAAGAAGCAGGTGATCCTGACCGGCGAGAACCTGACCGACGCCCAGCCCGGCTTCGACTCGCAGAACCAGCAGCCCAAGGTCGATCTGACGGTCGATGCCAAGGGCGGCCGCATCATGCGCGACACCAGCCGCGAGAACCTGAAAAAACGCATGGCGATTTTGCTGTTTGAAAAAGGCAAGGGCGAGGTGCTGACGGCGCCGGTCATTCAGGGCGAGCTCGGCAACCGCTTTCAGATTTCCGGCTCGATGAGCGTCAACGAGGCGAGCGACCTGGCGCTGCTGCTGCGCGCCGGCTCGCTGGCCGCGCCGATGGAGATCATCGAAGAGCGCACCATCGGCCCGACGCTGGGCGCGGAGAACATCACCAAAGGCTTTCACAGCGTGTCGTGGGGCTTCTTGGTGATCGTCGCCTTCATGGCGATTTATTACCTGCTGTTCGGCGTGTTTTCCAGCATCGCGCTGGCGGTGAATCTGCTGCTGCTGGTCGCGGTGCTGTCGATGCTGCAGGCGACGCTCACATTGCCCGGTATGGCCGCCATGGCGCTGGCGCTGGGCATGGCGATCGACTCGAACGTGCTCATCAATGAACGCGTGCGCGAGGAATTGCGCGGCGGCGCGTCGCCGCAGGCGGCGATCCACGCCGGCTATGAGCGCGCCTGGGCGACGATCCTGGACTCCAACACCTCGACGCTGATCGTCGGGCTGGCGCTGCTGGCCTTCGGCTCGGGGCCGGTGCGCGGCTTTGCCGTCGTGCATTGCATCGGCATTTTGACGAGCATGTTCTCGGCGGTATTTTTCTCTCGCGGCCTGGTCAACCTCTGGTATGGCCGGCAGAAAAAGTTGAAGACGGTGTCGATCGGCACGGTGTGGCGGCCCGTCGCCGCCGGCGCCTCCATGGCTGCCGGCGCCAGCGGCGTCGTGGCGAAATGATGCGCCGCTTTCTGGCTGAACCCGCCTAAAGGACCCGAGATGGAATTCTTCAAAATCCGGCGCGACATCCCGTTCATGCGGCATGCGCTGGTCTTCAACCTCATCAGTTTCGCGACCTTCGCGCTGGCGGTGTTCTTCCTGTTCTCGCGCGGCCTGCACCTGTCGGTCGAGTTTACCGGCGGCACGCTGATGGAGGTGAACTACGCGCAGGCCGCCGACGTCGGCAAGGTTCGCGCCACCGTCGCGGGGCTGGGCCTGAACGACGTCCAGGTGCAGAATTTCGGCAATTCGCGCGACGTGATGATCCGCCTGCCGGCGCAAAAAGGCGTCAGCACGGCGCAGCAGAGTGAGACGGTCATGGCGGCGCTCAAAGCCGCCCACAGCGATGTGACGCTGCGCCGCACCGAGTTCGTCGGCCCACAGGTGGGCGAGGAGCTGGCGCAGGATGGGCTGAAGGCGCTGGCGATGGTGGTGCTCGGCATCATGGTCTATCTGGCGTTTCGCTTCGAATGGAAATACGCCGTCGCGGCGATCATCGCCAACCTGCACGACGTCGTCATCATTCTCGGGTTCTTCGCGTTTTTCCAGTGGGAGTTTTCGCTCGCGGTGCTGGCCGCCGTGCTGGCGGTGCTCGGCTATTCGGTCAACGAGTCGGTGGTGATCTTCGACCGGATCCGAGAGAATTTCCGCCGCTATCGAAAGATGAGCACGGTCGAGATCATCAACAACGCCATTACCTCGACCATCAGCCGCACCATCATCACCCACGGCTGCACCGAGGTCATGGTGCTGTCGATGCTGCTGTTCGGCGGCCCGACGCTGTTTTACTTCGCGCTGGCGCTGACCATCGGCATCCTGTTCGGCGTTTATTCGTCGGTGTTCGTCGCCGCGTCGATCGCGATGTGGCTCGGCATCAAGCGCGAAGACCTGGTCAAGGGCGGCGCGAAAAAGGACGAAGACCCGAATGATCCGAACGCGGGCGCCACGGTGTAGCTTGCATGTCAATTTCTCACGCTTGCCGTGGCTTCCATTTCCAGTAATCCCCAGCGTGTTCTTGCCGGGCAGGCGCGGATGCTGTTCACCGAGCAGGCGGTGCGCATGTTGCCGGGCTTGCTCAAAACCGTGGCCGACGCGCTTGCCGCGCTGGCCCTGCAGCCGGGCAATGCCCGCGAGCTGCAAGAAGCGCGCGACGCCGTGCTGGCCTACCAAAACAGCAGTTCAGCGTGGGCGCGGGCGGTTGCCAAAGCCTGGCGGCGGGCCAATCTGCCGTCGTCGGCGGCCTCGGCTCCGGCGGTTTCCCAAGACAGCGGCAGCCTTGAGCTGGTCGGAGACGACGCGACGGAAAGCAGGATTCAGGCCTCGCGCCTGGCGCTCAGGCTGCTGGACTTGGCGAGTTGGGAGCTCAACGACCTGCGCCTTCGCATCCAAAGCCTGGAAGGAAGGCCCGAGCTGCACAAGCAGGACATCTTTCGCCCTGAAGTGCTCGCGCAGCGCCTGGTGGAGGAGTGGACGCGCGCGCCGCTGCCGCAATCCGTCTGGCTGCTGGCTCAGCAAGCCGTGCAAAATTTCATGGCCGAGCAGGTGCTGGAGATCTATCACGCGACCAACGAGTTCCTGATCGGGCAGGGGGTGATGGCCGAGATCGATCTTCGGCCTCTCGTCAGGCGGACTCCCTCGTCGCCGGCTTCCGCGGCCCCGGCAAGCGCGCCGGTCGCGCAGGACCGCGGCATGCGCCAGGGCGACCGGGCGTCCGGCGGCGAGCTCGGCGCGGCACAGGCGCAGCTGCGAACGCAGGACACGCCCACGCCCATGGCCCGGATACGCATGCAGGCCCAAGGGGTGATGGAACGCTTGAAGCAGCTGCTTTCCAGTCCGGTCGTCGGTTTCGATGCGGCGCGCGCCGTCCCGGCTTCGCCGCAGCTCGCGCAGGCGATCACCAGCTTGCAGCGCGCCGACCAGCTGGGCTCGGCGCTGACAACCATCCCTGCGATCTCCGCCGGCGGCAGTTCGGCGGGAGATCAACCGCAGGTCGATCGCGTCGTCAGCGCCCTGCGTCAGCGCACCGCCACGCTCAAGCAGGCGGCCTCCACTTCGGCCGAAAAAGCGACGATTGAAATCGTCGCGCTGATGTTTCAGAGCATTCTGGCCGAAGACCGGATTCCGTCGGGCGTGCGGGTCTGGTTCGCGCGGCTGCAAATGCCGGTGTTGCGCGTGGCCATCGCCGAGCCCGAGTTTTTCGGCTCGCTGCAGCATCCGGCGCGCCAGCTGATCGACCGCATGGGCTCGTGCGCGCTGGGCTTCGACGTCACGGTGGCCGGCAGCGTGCTGGAATCGGAAATCAAGCGCGTGGTGCAGGTGATCGAGCAATATCCCGAAACCGGACGGCGGGTGTTTCAGCTGGTCTATGACGAGTTCGACAAATTCCTGTCCCGATTTTTTTCGGAACAGGGCAATGCGGCGCACGTCGTCAGCGTGGCCCAGCAGATCGAGCAAAAAGAAACGATGACGATCCAGTACACCATCGAGCTGCGCAAAATGCTCAACGACATGCCGGTGCGCGAGGGGATCCGGGAGTTCCTCTTCAAGATCTGGGCCGAAGTGCTGGCGCTCGCGGCGATGAAAAACGGTCCTCAGCACACCCAGACGCTGTTGTTCAAGCGCGCCGCGGCCGACCTGGTGGGGTCCGCCAGCGCCAAGCCGAACCGCGAGGACCGCTCCCGCGTCATCGCCGCGCTTCCCAGGCAATTGCAGGTGCTGCGCGAGGGAATGGCCCTGCTGGGGCTGGAGCCGCCGGCGCAGGAGGCGCACCTGAAAGTCATCAGCGACACGCTGGCCGACGCTTTCATGTCCAAGACCGATGCGATATCGCTGGAGAAGGTCGACGCCATGGCCCGGCGGCTGTCGAACCTGGAAAATTATCTGTCCGACGAGGATGTCGGCGATTTGCCGCTCGACACCGCCAGCCTGGTCATGATGATCGGGATCGATGCGGCGAATATCGAGGTCATCGGCCAGGGGAGCGGCGGCGAGCCGACCGAGGCCATGCGCGCGCGGGCGCGCGAGCTGCAGCCGGGCAGCTGGTTCAGCCTGGACCACAACGCGAAAGTCAGCCATGTGCAGTTCGTCTGGCGCAGCGAGCGCAAGCAGCTGCATCTGTTCGCCGCGGGCGACGGACGCAGCTTCCTGATCCAGATGCGCAGCCTGGCGGCGTATCTGCAGGCGGGCCTTTTGGTGGCGGCGGAAGAAGAGGCGCTCACGGTGCGCGCCACCCGCGACGCCCTGGCCAAGCTGGACGCCAATCCGGAGCGTTTGCTCGGATAGCCGTCCCGCGCTAGCGCAAGGTCTTCACCGCCTTTACGGGGGAGCGCAACGCCGGCTCAGTGGGCCAGGCGCCCTTCGCTGTCGTCGCACAACTCGTCGAGCACCAGCGCGTCGGGCTCTTCGCCAAAGCTCCAGTACACCATCAGCACGATGATCTTCAGGTCGTCGAGCGTGACCGCCTCGCCCGGCGCGGCCATGGCGCGGTCGATGACGATTTCGCGCATGTGCGGCGGCAACACCCCCGAGGATTCGAGAAAGCTGACGAATCCGAGGCTTTGCGCACCCAGGCGCGTCTGCTCGGCGACCGAATAGGCGCGCAAACTATTCGCCGATTGCGGCAGCATCGGCAGCGCCGGGTTTGGCGTTTGCGCCAGGTCGTTGGCCGGGCCGGGCGGAAAACTGATCTGCGTTCCCTGCGCCGCCGTGTTCAGCCCGTCGAGCCAGACCAGCGCCTGCTGGATTTCTTCGGCGTCGAAGCCCGCCGCAATGAGTTTTCGCCCCAGCCGGTCGAATTCGGGGCAGGCCGCGCCTTGCCAGTAATTTTCGTAAACATAGACCAGGACTTCGAACATGCAATCAATATTAACGCAGAACAGTGCTAGGGCCTGCTCACACTATTTTCAGGAGCGCGAACGTGGTGAAAACCGTGCCAATCGAGGCGTGCGACGACGGGCGGACTACAGTCCGCCCTAGGAGTGCAACGCGGAGTGGCGCGGTTTTCACCACGTTCCCTGCGGGTTGTGAGTCGAAAAGGCCTTGCGCGGCGTTGCAAAGCCTTGCCGGGGTATGCCCCGGCAGCGTTTTGCGCCTTGCTCAAGGCCTTTTCGACTCGCAACGCGTCTCCTGAAAATAGTGTGAACAGGCCCTAGGCCAACGCCAGGCGCTGGAACAGCCCGCCGGGCAATCGGGCGACCTGTCCGGACAGCTCGAGCTCGAGCAGGCTGGCCTGCAGCCGCGCCGTATCGAGCCCGGTGCGAGCCTGCAGCGCGTCCAGGGTGGCGGCATCGAAACCCAGCGCCGCGAGGACCGGATCGAGCGGCTCATCGGCGCTGGGCGGGGCGCCGCCGCTGCTGCCGGTCGAAGCACTCGCGCCGGCCGGCGGCAGCTTCAGCTCTTCGAGCACATCCTGCGCCAGCTCGACCAGTTTGGCGCCCTGCTTGATAAGCGCGTGGCAGCCGCGCGACTGCGGCGAGTGGATCGAGCCCGGAATGGCGAAAACGTCTTTACCCTGCTCGGCCGCCAGCCGGGCGGTGATCAGCGAGCCCGACTGGAGCGCCGCCTCGACCACCAGCGTGGCGCGCGACAGCCCGGAAATAATCCGGTTGCGCCTGGGGAAATTGCCCATGAGCGGCGGCGTTCCAAGGGGAAATTCGCTGATCATCATGCCGCGGCCGGCGACGCGGTGCGCCAGCGCGAGGTGTTTTTTCGGATACACCCGGTCCAGGCCGGTGCCGACGACGGCGATGGTGGCGCCGCCGCCGAGCAGCGCGCCATCGTGCGCGGCGCCGTCGATGCCCAGCGCCAGCCCCGACACGACGCAGATTCCCGCGCCGGCGAACGCGCGGGCGAACTGCCGGGCGTTGTCCTCGCCTTGCGGCGTCGGATTTCGGCTGCCGACGATCGCCAGGCTATTTGCCATGGTGTTAGCGGCTAAACCCGGTTCGTTGGCAAGCGAGCCAAGCATATAAAGCAGCAAGGGCGGGTCTTCGATGTCGAGCAGGGCGGCGGGATAGGCGGCGTCGCCGAGCGTCGCGACGCGGCGGTCGGCGCCGGCTTGCAGCCATTCCAGCGTGGCTTGCAATTGGGCCGCCAGATTCGCCGGCTCGCCCCGCAGCGCGCCGGCGAGCTTGTCGGCGCCGAGCTTTTCCAAGGTGGCGCCGGTTTGCTCGAACACCGCCTGCGCCGAGCCGAAAGCGGCCAGCAGCCGGCGCGCCGCCGCATTGCCGACGCCCGGGGTCAGCGTCAGCCGCAGCCAGGCCTGGAGTTCTTGGGCGTCCATGGAAAAACGGGGCAATTCAGCAGCGTAGGCGCGTTATCGCCGCTCGTTGGCTCCCGCCGGCGGGGCGGCAAGCGGCGTGATTCGGCTAATTCGGATTGGCAAAATAGTCGCCGACCTTCACGCCATCGCTGACTTGCAGCACCAGCGCATACGACACATGCTCAAAGGTGCGGAACACCATCATCAGGCCGTTGCGCTCGTTCGGCAGGTCGATCTGCGGCTGGCCGCTGTCGGTCGTGTCCTTCATGCGCTGGCCGTTTTTGTAGATCGCGACCACATGGCCGCGCTCCAGCCCGTCCTCGGTGCCCCGGTTGATCGTGACGATCTGGTTTTCGGCGGCCAGCACCACGGCCTCGCCATAGACCGACACTATCTGCCCCGTGATCGGATTGGCGGGTGCGCGCGGCACATAACTGCGCAGCTCGCGCGGCGGCTCGGCGATCAGGCGGTCGCCGACCCGCATCTCTTCCTTGGCCGACACGATGTCGATGGTCGCCGGAACAATCTCGGTTTGCGCCTTGTCGCTGGCCTCCCCGGCGCGCGCCAGGCCTTCGCCGCGCACCAGTTCGGCCTTGCCGACATAGTGCGCTTCGTAGCCCAGGACGGCCCGCGTCGTCGGGTCGATCAGGGGCGTGGCGTTGCGAAATACGCGGTAGTCGAGCGGCTCGCCTTTTTCATCGCTCAGCGCCGTGCCGACGGCTTTGCCACCCGCGTACTCGCCGCGCGCGTAGGCGCGGTCGCCGCGGCTGAGCATGACGCGGCCTTCCTGGGTGGCGACGATGCGCGGCGCCCGCGCGAAGGTCGCCTCGTCGACGATCATCGGCTCGGCCAGGAACGGCTCGATGGCCTGCGGCGCCAGCGTCGGAATGGCGGCATCGGCCAATACCGTGCTTCGACTGCCCGGCGACAGCCGCACCGTGTCGATGGGCAGGCCGCGCTCGACGGCCTGGCGCGTGCGCAAGGTGGCCCGGCCGTTGGCTTTGTCAAGAAAGAGCTGCTGGCCGGGATAAATCCGGTGCGGATTGCGAATATCCTCGAGATTCATGCCCCAGAGCTCGGGCCAGCGCCAGGGGCTTTTCAGAAAGATTCTGGAAATCGCCCACAACGTGTCGCCGCGTTTGACGCTGTAGCCATCGGGCGCGTTCGGCGCCAGATCGGCCAGCGGCACGCCGCCCTGGGCGACCTGCGCGGCGGTGGATTTTTGACTTGGCGTCACGGGAAGGCTTTGTCCCTGGACGCCGGCTGCGACACCGAACAAGGACAATGCCGCTATTGAAATAGGGCCAAGGCGGCCAAAAATAGTTTGCATCTTGAAGCGTGGGTTGGGTGGGGGAGCCGTTACATTGCAGCGAAAAAATCACGTTTTGTAGTAATTAAAGCAATTCCAGGCGATTCTCTACCCAAGCCCTTGATTGCGCAACGTTTTGCTGATTTTGCGATGATCGGCCTCTTTGAAATCCAGCAAAAGTGGCGGAAATAACGACGCCGCCTGATTTTTCCATGACCCAGCTCACGATCCTCCAGTACCCCGATCCGCGCCTCTATACCGTGGCCAAGCCAGTCGCGGCGATCGACCACCGGCTGCGCGAGCTGGCTAGAGCGATGCTGCGGACGATGTACGCGGCCGAAGGCGTCGGCCTGGCCGCGACGCAGGTCGATGTGCATGAGCGGCTGATCGTCATCGACGTCAGCGAAGGCCGCGACCAGCCGCTGGTGCTGGTCAACCCGGAAATCGTCTGGGCCAGCGCCGAGACGCGCGTCGGCGAGGAAGGCTGCCTGTCGGTGCCCGGCATCTACGACGGCGTCGAGCGCGCGCTCGCCGTGAAGGTCGAGGCGCTCGATCTGGAAGGCAAGCGTCAGGTGCATGAGGCCGATGGCATGCTGGCGGTCTGCATCCAGCATGAAATGGACCATCTGATGGGCAAGGTATTCGTCGAGTATTTGTCGCCGCTGAAGCGCAACCGCATCAAAACCAAGTTCATCAAGCAAAGCAAATTGGCCCCCACGGTCGCTCACTTCGTGTAGCCCCCACGGTCGCCCACTTCGTGTGGCTTCCTGCCCCCCGAGGGGGCCGCCCCGCCTGCGGTCCGGCGAAGCCGGTCCTGCGGCCGGTACTGGAATTGCAGAGAAGAATAGTGCGCTTTTGCTTTTGCTTCGGCGAAAATAGTTCGATGCGCCTTATTTTTGCCGGCACCCCGGAATTTGCCCGTGTGGCGCTGGCGCGTCTTGACGCGGCCGGTTTCGACATCGCGCTGGTGCTGACGCAGCCTGACCGCCCGGCCGGTCGCGGCATGAAGCTCCAGCCATCGGCGGTCAAGCAATGGGCGCAAAGCCGGCGCATTCCTGTTGCGCAGCCGCGCAGCCTGCGCCTCGACGGCAACTATCCGGCTGACGCCGCCGCGGCGCGCAAATCCATTGAAGCGGTGGGCACCGATGCGATGGTCGTTGCCGCCTACGGCCTGATCCTGCCGCAATGGGTGCTGGACACGCCCAGGCTGCGCTGCCTGAACATCCATGCGTCGCTGCTGCCGCGCTGGCGCGGCGCCGCGCCGATCCAGCGCGCCATCGAAGCGGGCGACCTGGAAACCGGCGTCACCGTCATGCAGATGGACGCCGGGCTCGACACCGGCGACATGCTGCTGGCGGAAAAACTGCCGATCGGCGCGCGCGACACGTCGGCGACGCTGCACGACCGGCTCGCCGAACTCGGCGGCCGGCTCATCGTCCAGGCGCTGGAACTGGCGGGGGCGGGCGATCTGCATCCGGTCAGGCAGCCTGACGCGGGCATCAGCTATGCCCGCAAGATCGACAAGGCCGAGGCGGCCGTCGATTGGCGCGAAACGGCCGACGTCATCGGCCGGCGCATCCGGGCGTTCGATCCTTTTCCCGGCGCCGGCAGCTCGCTCGGCGGCGCGGCGATCAAGCTCTGGAATTATGAAATTGATAGCATACAAAGCCCGCCGGATATGCGGCGCGGCACTATTTTATTAGTAAATGATGCCGGAGTCAGCGTGGCTTGTGGTAGCGGCGGCGGCGTGCTGCGCCTGACCGAGCTGCAGCGCGCCGGCGGCAAGCGCCTGGCGGCGGGCGATTTTTTGCGCGGCTTCGCGCTTGCGCCTGGCATGGTGTTTGGCGAGTAACGAGTCAGGCCCAGGTGTTTTTTCGGCCCGCCCATTTTCGCCATGCCGAGTTTCGGCGCGGTGCGCGCGACATGCTGGCGGTGGTCGCCGGCTTTGTCGCCTGGGGCCTGGTGACCGGGGTGGCGATGGTCAAGTCGGGCATGAGCGCCGTCGAGGCGAGCCTGATGACGCTGCTGGTCTATGCCGGCAGCGCGCAGTTGGCGGCGATTCCGCTGATCGCGGCGGCCGCGCCGCTGTGGGTCATTGTCGCGACCGCGTTTTGCGTCAATTTGCGCTTTGTGGTTTTCAGCGCCCACCTGCGCGACTACATGATGCATTTGCCGCGCTGGGAGCGCCTGCTCACCGGGTTTTTGACAAACGACGTGACCTATGTGCAGTTCGTGCAGCGCTTTCCCGCGCCGAGCGACGAGCCGGCAGAGCGCCTGGCGCAGCAGGCGTATCTGGCCGGCAGCTGCGCGCTCGGCTGGGTTGCCTGGGTCGGCTGCAGCCTGATCGGCGTGCTGCTGGCCGACTTCATTCCCACGGCGTGGGGATTGGGCTTTGCCGGGATGCTGGCATTGTTCGGCATCTTTTTTTCATTGACGACGAGTCGCCTGCGCGTCGTCGCGGCCGTTGTCGCGGGGGCGGTCGCGGCCTTGGCGTTCAATTTGCCGTTCAAGCTCAATATCGTCGTTGCCATCGTGGCGGCGGTGGCAGTGTGCCTGGCGCTGGAACAGACCGGCTTGCGCCGACCAGCGAAACCTCCTGAGCAAAGCCCGGCGGCGGGGGCTGCGGCCGCCGAAGACAGCATATGAGGCAGACCGACTTCTGGACGCTGTCGGCGATCGTCTGCCTGGCGGTCGTGACCGTCGTGTCGCGGTCCTTTTTCTTTATCTCGAACAAGCCCTGGACGCTGCCGGCCTGGCTGCGGCGCGGGCTGGACTATGCGCCCATCGCCGCGCTGGCGGCGGTCATCGTTCCCGAAATCGTCATGACGCAGGGCCACCTCATCGGCACCTGGCGCGACGCGCGGCTTTTCGGCGCGCTGGCGGGCGCGGCCTGGTTTTACTGGCGCAGGGGCGTGTTCGGCGTGATCGTGGTCGGCATGGCCGTTTACCTGGCGCTGCATCTGGGCATGAAGTGGTAGCCCCCACGCTTGTCGCTTCGCGTACTGCGCTGCCCCCCGAGGGGGCCGCCCGCCTGCGGCCCGGCGAAGCCGGTTCCGCGGCTCGAACTTGCAGTCGCGGGGATTGGTGAGGCTGTTTGGGAGTTGCTGGCGAAATTGCCCGCCTACAATTTCGCCCGACAGTAACGCTCTTCTAATCTTACTTTTCCAAGCAGCCCATGAACTTCATCCGCTTTTCCGATTTGTGCGCCGGCGGCGAGGTGGCCGGCCGGCGTGTTTTTGTCCGCGCCGATATGAATGTGCCGCAGGACGCCGGCGGCGCCATCACCGAGGACACGCGCATCCGGGCGTCGATCCCGTGCCTGCAAATGGCGCTTGATGCCGGTGCCGCCGTGATGGTCACGTCGCACCTTGGGCGCCCGGTCGAAGGCGAGTTCAAGCCGGCCGATTCGCTCGCGCCGGTCGCGCGGCGCCTGGGCGAGCTGATGCGGCGCGAGATTTCTTTGATTTCCGGCTGGGTCGATGGCGTCGAGGTTCAGCCCGGCCAGCTGCTCATGCTGGAGAACTGCCGGCTGAACCAGGGCGAGAAGAAAAACGACGAAACGCTGGCGCGCAAGATGGCGGCGCTGTGCGACATCTATGTCAACGACGCCTTCGGCACCGCGCACCGCGCCGAGGCGTCGACCTACGGCATCGCGCAGTACGCGCCGATCGCCTGCGCCGGGCCGCTGCTCGCCGCCGAGATCGACGCGATCACGGCGGCGTTCGCCAATCCCAGGCGGCCGCTGGTCGCCATCGTCGCCGGCAGCAAGGTCTCGACCAAGCTGACGATCCTCGAATCGCTGGCCGACAAGGTCGATCAGCTGATCGTCGGCGGCGGCATCGCCAACACCTTCATGCTGGCGGCGGGCCTGAAGATCGGCAAAAGCCTGGCCGAGCCCGACCTGCTGGACGAAGCCAAAGCCGTGATGGAGGCGATGAAAGCGCGCGGCGCTGGAGTGCCGATTCCGACCGACGTCGTGACCGCCAAGGTTTTTGCCGCCGAGGCGCCGGCGACCATCAAGCGCGCGGGCGACGTGGAGGGCGACGACCTGATCCTCGACATCGGCCCCGAAACCACCGCCCGGCTCGCGGCGCAGCTGCTGGCCGCCGGAACCATTGTCTGGAACGGCCCGGTCGGCGTGTTCGAGTTCGACGCGTTTTCCAAGGGCACCGAGGGCATCGCCCGCGCCATCGCGGCCAGCCCGGCGTTCTCGATCGCCGGCGGCGGCGACACGCTGGCGGCAATCGCCAAGTACGGCATCGAAAAACAGGTCGGCTACATCTCGACCGGCGGCGGCGCTTTCCTCGAAGTGCTCGAAGGGAAAACGCTGCCGGCGTTCGAGATTTTGCGGAAGCGGGCAGCCGGGGCGCGTTGATAGCTACATTTTTAATAGCGAACTATACCCGCCCACTATGCGGTAGAGGCCTTTTTTATCTGTAAATCGAAATTCAGGGCAGCGCTTCCATGCAAGAATCGGCGCCTTGATCCACAAGAAAGCCCTCCCGCATGACGCGTTGCGCCACCAAAATCGTCGCCACCCTCGGCCCCGCTTCGAGCGACCCGGCGCTGCTGGAAAAAATGATCCGCGCCGGCGTCAACGTGGTGCGGCTCAATTTCAGCCACGGCAAGGCGCAGGACCACATCGACCTGGCGGCGGTGGTGCGCGAAGTCGCCCGGCGCGCCGGCCATGAAGTCGCCATCATGGCCGATTTGCAGGGCCCGAAAATCCGCGTCGGCAGGTTCGCCGAAGGCAAGGTTTCCCTGCTGCGGGGCGAAAAATTCATCCTCGACGCGTCGCGCACCGAGCCGGGCGATGTCCAAGGCGTCGGGCTGGACTACAAGCAGCTGCCGCGCGACGTCAAGGCCGGCGATGTGCTCCTTCTGAACGACGGGGCGATTGTGCTGACGGTCGACGCGGTGCGCGGCGAGCAGGTCCACACCACCGTCAAGCTCGGCGGCGAGCTGTCGAACAACAAGGGCATCAATAAGCAGGGCGGCGGCCTCACGGCGCCGGCGCTGACGGCCAAGGACATGGACGACATCAGGACCGCGATGAGCTTTCAGGCCGACTATGTCGCGGTGAGCTTTCCGAAGAACGCCACCGACATGGAAATGGCGCGCCAGCTGTGCAACGTCGCCGCCGCGCCGTACCGGCACAAGCCGGGGCTGATCGCCAAGATCGAGCGCGCCGAGGCGATTCCGAAGCTCGACGAAATTCTGAAGGTCAGCGACGGCATCATGGTGGCGCGCGGCGACCTGGCGGTCGAGGTCGGCAACGCGGCAGTCCCGGCGCTGCAAAAACGCATGATAAAAATGGCCCGCGCCGCCGACAAGTTCGTCATCACCGCGACGCAGATGATGGAAAGCATGATCTTGAGTCCGGTGCCGACGCGCGCCGAGGTCAGCGACGTCGCGAACGCGGTGCTCGACGGCACCGACGCGGTGATGCTCAGCGCCGAAACCGCGGCCGGGCGCTATCCGCTGGAAACCGTCGAGGAAATGGCCAACATCTGCGAGGAAGCCGAAAAAGCCGAGTACCGCGAGCTGAGCGCCGATTTTTCCGGCAAGACTTTTTCCCGCATCGACCAGTCGATCGCCATGGGCGCGCTGCTCACCGCGCACCACCTGGGCGCCAAGGCGATCGTCGCGCTGACCGACAGCGGCTCGACCGCGCTGTGGATGAGCCGGCACGACATCCACGTGCCGATCTACGCCCTGACGCCGCGCCTGCAAAGCCAGCGCAAGATGGCGCTGTACCGCAATGTGCGCGCCATCCTGATGGACAGCAGCGCCGACCGCGACACCGCGCTGGCGCAGGCCGAGGCGCATCTGCTGCGGCTGGACATCGTGCAAAGCGGCGACGTCTACGCCATCACCTGCGGCGAGCCGATGGGCGCGCCGGGCGGCACCAACATGCTCAAAATCTGCCGAGTGGCCTGAGGCGAGCCGAGGCTCGCCGACCGCCCAGCCTGACGCGCTTGCGCGGCCGGGTCTGAATCCAGCGCCGGCCGCCGCGCGTACAAAATAGCGCCATGAACACCACCGCCGCAAAATTTCCAAGACGCTCTTTGCTCGCCATGCTGCCGGCGCTGCTTGGCGGCTGCTCGGGCGTCGGGCTGCTCAACGCCACCGTCGCGACCGACACCTACCGGCGCACCGAGGGACTCGCTTACGGGCCTGATCCGCGCCAGCGGCTGGACGTTTACCAGCCCTCGGCAAAAACCGCGGCCGCGCCGCTGATCGTGTTTTTCTACGGCGGCAACTGGACCAACGGCGAGCGCGCCGACTACCGCTTTGTCGGCGAGGCGCTGGCGTCCAGGGGCATCGTCGCGCTGGTCGCCGACTACCGGCTGAGCCCGGCGGCGCGCTACCCGGCGTTTGTCCAGGACAGCGCCCGCGCCGTGCGCTGGGCGTTTGACCATGCCGCTGAATACGGCGCCGACGCGCGCCGCGTGTTCGTCATGGGCCACAGCGCCGGCGCCTACAACGCCGCCATGGTCGCGCTCGACGGCCGCTGGCTCGCGGCCGAGGGCCTGTCGCCGGCGCGGCTGGCGGGCTGGATCGGCCTGGCCGGGCCGTATGACTTTTTGCCGATCAGGGACCCCCGGGTTCAGGTTGCTTTCGACTGGCCCGGCACGCCCGCCAGCAGCCAGCCGCTGGCGCACGCGTCGGCCGCGTCGCCGCCGGCGCTGCTGCTCGCTCCCGCGCAGGACCGCGTCGTCGATCCGCGGCGCAGCACCGTCGCCATGGCCGAGCGGCTGAAAGCCAGCGGCGTGCGGGTCGAGTCGGAATTGTTCGACGGCGTGAACCATGTCACGTTGATCGCGGCGCTGGCGTCGGTGCTGCGCGGACGCGCGCCGGTGCTCGAACGCGTGACGCGCTTCGTGCAGTCGGCCGGCTAGCAGACAGTAGAATGAGTCTTCAGGCCTAGCGAATCGGGCGACTGGGAGCGGCTGCCGCGAAAGCGTCGTATGGGCAGCATTTTCAACCTACAGGGGACTCAATATGGCACTCGTTTCGATGCGCGAACTGCTCGACCACGCCGCCGTCAACGGCTACGGCATTCCGGCTTTCAATGTCAACAACCTCGAGCAGGTGCAGGCCGTGATGGAGGCCGCCAAGGAGACCGGCGCGCCGGTGATCCTGCAGGCCAGCGCCGGCGCCCGCAAATACGCCGGCGAGGCGTTCATCAAGCACCTGATCCAGGCGGCGATCGAGATGTATCCGAACATTCCGCTGGTCATGCACCAGGACCACGGCCAGAACCCCGATGTCTGCCAGGGCGCGATCAACCTGGGTTTTTCGTCGGTGATGATGGACGGCTCGCTCGAAGGCGACGGCAAAACCATCGCCAGCTACGACTACAACATCGACGTGACGAAAAAAGTCGCGCAGCTCGCGCACAAGGTCGGCGTCACCGTCGAGGGCGAGCTCGGCTGCCTCGGGTCGCTGGAGACGATGAAAGGCGACAAGGAAGACGGCCACGGCACCGACGCGACGATGACGCGCGAGCAGCTCTTGACCGACCCCGAACAGGCCGCCGACTTCGTCCGACAAACCCAGATCGACGCGCTGGCGATCGCCATCGGCACCAGCCACGGCGCCTACAAGTTCACCCGCAAGCCGACCGGCGACATCCTGGCGATCGACCGCATCCGAGAAATCCACCGCCGCATTCCGAGCACGCACCTGGTGATGCACGGCTCGTCGTCGGTGCCGCAGGAGATGCTCACCGTCATCCGGCAGTACGGCGGCGACATGAAGGAGACCTACGGCGTTCCGGTCGAGGAAATCCAGGAAGCCATCAAGCATGGCGTTCGCAAGATCAACATTGACACCGACATCCGGCTGGCGATGACCGGCGCGGTGCGCAAGTTCCTCGCCGAAAACCCGGAAAAGTTCGACGCCAGAGAGTGGCTCAAACCGGCGCGCGAAGCCGCCAAGGCGCTGTGCAAGCAGCGCTACATCGAGTTCGGCTGCGAAGGCCAGGGCGCGAAGATCAAGGGCGAGAGCCTGCAGGTGGTGGCAGCGAAGTATGCAAACGGTGAGCTGGCACAGCTGGTGCGGTAAGCCATCTATCAGGAGCTGTACGCGGGACAGCCGCGTGAACCCGTGAGCAACTGCGCCTTTTGTAGCCGTGGCATAATTTTATACACATTAAAGGTGTATAGCCATGAACACGCGAACCAATATCGTTTTGGACGATGAGCTTGTTGCCCAAGCCATGCTAAGGGCAAACGTCACCACCAAAAAGGCGGCTGTCGAGGCAGCGCTAAGGGCCTATGTCAAAAAACCGGACTATTCGGCCCTGCTTGCGTTGCGCGGCAAAGGCTTGATCGACCCTGACTACGACCCGAGGGGCCCTTACGGTTTAACGCAAGCCGCGCTTGAGCGGCGAGGTTGGCCTACCTTTGAAGACGCCCGCTCGGCGCACGAAAAACAGCGGGACGGGCTTCACAACAAGGCTATTGCCCCTGTCAAGCCTCGCAAGCCGCGTGGCAAGCTTCTTGTTGAACGGGAGCGTTCCAAGCTTGCCGCGGCGTGATTGCCGACACCTCGGCGTGGATCGAGTTTTTGAGAAGCACGGGGTCCCGTGCTGATGTGGCGTTACAAAAAGCCTTTAAAAATGCCGGCGTAGTCTGGCTACCCGAGGTCGTGTACCGCGAGGTTTTGCAGGGTGCGGGTAGTCCGAGACATTTGATCGAGCTGCAAAACGTCCTCGATGAGATGCAGCCCTACATCAGCCCCGACCCGTTTGAGTTGGCACGCAACGCTTCGCTGCTTTACGCCCGTTGCCGCTGGCAGGGCATTACGATCCGCAGTCCCAATGACTGTCTGATCGCCGCCTGCGCGATCGAGTCCGGCGAGCCCCTGCTGCACGCCGACCGTGACTTTGTGACCCTTGCCTCTATTGACCTGCGCCTAGAGCTTTTATGACTACCCTTCACACCTCTGCCCTAACCAGTCTGCCGCTGCTGGCGCGCGGCAAGGTGCGCGACAACTATGCGGTGGGCAAAGACCGCCTGCTGATGGTCGCGAGCGACCGCTTGAGCGCCTTCGACGTGATCCTGGGCGAGCCGATACCGGGCAAGGGCGCGCTGCTGACGCAAATGGCGCTGTTCTGGTTCGACAAGCTCGGCGCCGTTTGCCCGAACCACCTGACCGGCGAAGCGCCCGAGAGCGTCGTTAGCGCAGCGGAAATCCCGCAGGTGGCGGGCCGCTCGATGCTGGTCAAGCGCCTCAAACCCATTCCGGTCGAAGCCGTGGTGCGCGGCTACCTGGCCGGCAGCGGCTGGAAGGAATACCAGGCCACGCAATCGGTCTGCGGCGTGCCGCTGCCGGCCGGGCTGAAAAACGCCAGCCGGCTGCCCGAGCCGATCTTCACCCCGGCGGCCAAGGCAGAAGTCGGCGAGCACGATGAAAACATCCGCTATGAAGACGTGGTGAAGATCGCCGGCGCCGAGCTTGCCGCGCGGATCAAAAGGCTCAGCATCGAGATATACCGGACCGCCTCCGCCTTTGCGCTGACCAAGGGCATCATCATCGCCGACACCAAGTTCGAGTTCGGCCTGGACGCGCATGGCACGCTGACGCTGATGGACGAGGTGCTGACGCCCGATTCGTCGCGCTATTGGCCGGTCGAGGGCTACGAAGCCGCTTTCGCCCTAGGCGCGAACCCGCCGAGCTACGACAAGCAGTTCGTCCGCGACTGGCTCGAAGCCGTCCGCATCAACGGCAGGCCGTGGGACAAAACCCCGCCGGCGCCGCCGCTGCCGCCCGACGTGATCGCCAGGACCGCCGCCAAATACCAGGAAGCGATGGCGCGGCTGACGGCTTGAGTGAAATGAGATTTTGTGTCACACTTGTGCCACAAATACGACGCAAAGGAACGCCATGTCAACCACCACCACCTTGCGGATCGAGCCCGTGCTGCGCCAACGCATCACGCAATTGGCTCACGCCCTGAACCAGACACCGCACAATTTCATGCTTGAAGCACTGGCCGAAAAGGCCGATGAAGCCGAGTGGAAATTATCGATGCAGCGCGAAGCCCAGCAGCGTGATGCCGCTTTGCAAGCGGGAGAGCCCGGCGTGGCGTGGCACGAAATGCGCGCTTATCTGCGTTCCCGGCTACGCGGGACTGTCGCCACGTCCGGAGCGAAGCCGAAACAGCAGCGGTGAGTCAAATTGTTCTGGCTGCACAGGTTAGAGCCGATTTCGACCGGATTTTCGACTTCCTTTTCGAGCATGCGCCCGAGTTCGCCGCATTGCGTATCGAAGCAATCATTGCCGCGATCGACATTTTGCAAACCAGTGCGTTGATTGGCCGACCGGTGGCTTTTGGACAGCGTGAACTGGTGATTGCCACGGGTAGCAGCGGTTATCTTGCGCTGTATCGCTACGACCCGGTGCTGGACGCGGCTTTTGTGCTGGCGGTGCGCAGCCAGCGTGAACGCGGCTATAAGCGGTAAGAAAATCAGAAAAGCAACATGCCCATGCAACGAACTCAAGACTTTCTATCGGGCGGCGGCGAAATGGGCTCCTTGATGCGCGCCCATGACTGGAACGCCAGCCCGCTCGGCCCGACGCAGGCGTGGCCCGAGCTGCTTAAATCGACGCTGCGCATCGTGCTGTCGTCGAACCATCCGATGTTCATCTGGTGGGGCCCCGAGCTGATCCAGTTCTACAACGACGCCTATCGCCAGACCTTGGGCCCGGAGCGCCACCCCGCCGCGCTCGGCCAGCCGGGGCGGCAATGCTGGGAAGAAATCTGGCACATCATCGGGCCGGAATTAAACGCTGTGATGACCGAAGGCGTCTCGACCTGGCACGAGGAGTCTTTAGTGCCGGTGACGCGGCACGGCCGGCGCGAGGAGGTCTGGTGGACCTATGGCTTCAGCCCGCTGCGGGACGAGCGGGCGGTGCATGGCGTGCTGGTGATCTGCAGCGACGTGACGCAGCAGCGCCTCATGCGGCGCAGGCAATGGTTCCAGCTCGCGCTGGCCGACCGGCTGCGCCCCCTGTGTTCGCCCGAAGACATCATCTTGGCCGCCAGCGAGCTGGTCGGCCGGCATTTGGACGTCTCGCGCGTGGTTTTCGCCGAAGTCAACCTCGCTGAGGGCACTTTCTTTCCACCGAGGGACTGGACGCAGCACGGACTTGAGAACATTCCCCGGAAAACCAGGCGGCTCGATGACTTCGGAGCCGAGGTCATCAAGATGCTGTGCCGGGGCGAGATCGTTGCCGTCGAGGACATGGCGACCGACGCGAAAACGGCTGGCGAGGCGCACAACTACGCCGCCCTCGGCGTTCGATCGCACATGGCGATTCCGCTGGTCAAGGAGGGCGCTCTGGTGGCGATTCTCGGTTTGCACCGGAGCACGCCAAGCCAGTGGACCGATGACGACCGGCACACCGCCCAGGACATGGCCGAGCGCACCTGGGCGGCTGTTGAAACCGCGCGCGCGCAGGCCGAGCTCAGCGCCGAGCGCGACCACAGCGCCTACGTCTTAAACACGATGACCGAGGGCTTCGCGGTGATCGACGGCGACTGGAACATCGTCCAGATGAATGCCGAGGGATTGCGGCTGGCCGGCCGCGGCCGCGAGGAAGTTATGGGCCGCAACCATTGGGCGGTGTTTTCCGAATTGGACGGCACGCCGCTCAGGGCGATGTACGAGGACGTCAAACGCACCGGCGTCGCCAAGACCACCGAGGTTGATTACCGCTACGCCAACGCGGCCGCCGCCTGGATCGAGGTCAGGACGTATCGGGCGCAGGGCGGCTGCCTGGCGTGTTTCTTCCGCGACGTCAGCTGGCGCAAGGACGACGAGCAAAAACTCAAGGACGCCGACCGGCGCAAGGACGAGTTCCTCGCCATGCTGGCGCATGAGCTGCGCAACCCGCTGGCGCCGATCAGCGCCGCCGCCGAGCTGCTGCGGCGGGCGCCGGCCAATCCGGCGCTGGTCGGGCAGGCCAGCGGCATCATCTCGCGCCAGGTCGGGCACCTGACCAGCCTGATCGACGACCTGATGGACGTCTCGCGCGTCACGCGCGGCCTGGTCACTTTCAACAAGGAAGTGCTCGACGCCAGGCGCATCATCGCCGAGGCCGTCGAGCAGTCGCGCCCGCTGATCGACGCGCGCCGCCACCGCCTCGCGATCAACCTCACGCCCGACTCGGCGCATGTCTTCGGCGACGCCAAGCGGCTGGTCCAGGTGCTGGCCAACGTGCTGAACAACGCCGCCAAGTACACGCCGGAAGGCGGCGCGATTGCGATTGCGCTGGAAGTGGACGGCGAGCAGGTCGTGCTCAAGGTCACCGACAACGGCATCGGCATGAA
This sequence comes from uncultured Polaromonas sp., assembly GCA_964236835.1. Classification (GTDB taxonomy): domain Bacteria; phylum Pseudomonadota; class Gammaproteobacteria; order Burkholderiales; family Burkholderiaceae_C; genus Polaromonas. The sequence goes on along the minus strand of CAXSGT010000020.1, from coordinate 2,621 downwards.
GCCGGAGATGGCCCTGCGCGTGTTCGAGCTGTTCGCGCAGGCCGAACGGACTTCCGACCGCCGCCAGGGCGGCCTCGGCATTGGGCTGGCGCTGGTCAAAAGCCTGGTCGAGCTGCACCAGGGCAGCGTCGCGGCGGGCAGCGCGGGCGCCGGGCAGGGCAGCGAGTTCACGATCCGCCTGCCGCGCGAGGCGCAGCCGACGGCCGGACCGCCATTGCGCAGCGCCGGCCCGGCGGCCGGCCCGGGCAAGCGCCTGCGCCTGCTGGTGGTCGACGACAACGGCGACGCCGCCGAAACGCTCGCCATGTTTCTCGAAAGCCTGGGCCACGAGGTGTTCGTCGAGAACAGCTCCCGAGGCGCGCTGGAGAGGGCGGGCGTCGAGCAGCCCGACGTCTGCCTGCTCGATCTGGGTCTGCCGGAGATGGACGGCCACGAGCTGGCGGCGCGGCTGCGTGCGGCGCCGGCCACCGCAAAGTCGGTGCTGATCGCCGTGACGGGCTACGGCCAGGACCAGGACCGCAGGAAAGCGGCCGATGCCGGCTTCGCGCATCACTTCGTCAAGCCGGTCGATACCCGGCGCCTGGCCGTGGTGCTCGATGGGCTTGCCGCCATTTGACTGACCGGTTGTTAATTAAAAATACGGCCCTTCCACCTGAGGTTGGCGGCACTCGATCGAATAAAGGCACTGAGTTCTTGAGACATGGCCTTCACGGCTAAGGTATCGACCCGATCCTTGGAAGTGGCCGCAAACATTCTCCAGGGAATGGACGGCGAATGAATCGGAATAAATTGAAGTTCGGCTCGCAGGACTTCCTCATATACACCGCCCAGCGCAACTATCGTGTAGCCGTGTCCGGCCAACACCAATGATTTTGACAACGGCATGCTGTCGGACTCCATCACGATGTTTGGAGCAATTTTTTGCCTTGTGCAATTGCTCTCTATCAAGTCGCGAAGCACTTGACCTTTTCTCGGAAGAATCAAAGGCAAGCGCGAAACCCGCGAGAGCGTGATCGATTTGCGGCTGGATAAATCGTCAGGCACCGATTCCGGTTTCCCCATGGGCGCTATGAGGCCCAGCTCGATTTCCATTAGCGGGACGAAGTCGAGCTCGCTTTCACGGGGACGATGGTACAAAACAGCAATATCGAGTTTTCTTGCCACCAAGGCGTCGGCCAACCGGTCCGAGCTGTCTTGCATGACATGGGTAAACACCTTGGGGTATTTGGCGCGAAACCGGGCAATGGCATGGGGCAAAAGAGATTCTCCAGCAGCCCATGTCGCACCGACGGACAAGGTGCCGCTTGGTTCTCTCGATGCCACGCCAATTACATCTTCAAGCGCATCAAAGCGTGACAGTATGGCTTTGGCTTCTGTCAGCAGTTGTTTGCCAGTTTCTGTAACTTCAAATCGCCTGCCTTCGCGCCTGAACAGTCTGGTGTTGTAGGAGCGTTCAAGAAATTGAATTTGCCGGCTCACGGCAGGCTGGGTCAGGCGCAGGCCGCTCGCGGCTCTTGAATAGCTACCGCTCTCCGCCACCGCAAGAAAATATCTCAGCGCTATCAGGTCAGCTTTTGCGTTCATGCGAATCTCACAGCTAAAACAATACTTTGGCGTATCAAAAATATAACTTTCAATGCCGTTGCGTATTGGAATGCCTGCTCTTACCATTGTCAAACAGGCAGCTCGCACAGGCGCCGAAGGCTCAAAACCGAAAATGAAATGCAGATGAAGTCGTCAGAACTGTTCGATGTGGTGATTACGGGCTTCGGTCCGGTCGGCGCCACCCTTGCCAACCTGCTGACGCAGCAAGGTCTGAGCGTTGCCGTGCTGGAGCGCGAACCCGGCGTCTACCACCTTGCCAGAGCCGGGCACTTCGACGCCGAAATCATGCGCGTGTTCCAGAGCATTGGTATTGCCGAGGAGGTTGAAGCCACCACGGAGATCACCAATGCGTCGCGCTTCGTCGATGCCGACGGCGCATTGCTGATGGAGTGGAAGCGCGGCGGCGCCAAAGGCCCGCTTGGCTGGGTGAGCGACTACATGTTCTTCCAGCCCACGCTGGAGTCCCTGTTGCGCAGACGGCTTGCCGAAACTGGGGGCGCTGTTGTCCATCTGCTCCATGACGTCTTTTCCGTGCAGGATGTCGGCGACCATGTCGTCGTCAAGGCGGAAGACCTGTCCACGGGCCGCCTGGTGGCCGTTCGCGGCAGGTACGTCGTGGGCTGCGATGGCGCCCGGTCGCTGGTGCGGCGCACGATAGGCTCCGAGCATGAGGACCTCGGGTTCAAGCAGCGCTGGCTGGTGGTGGACGTCAAGCAGCACCGCGACCTCGGCCTTGAAAAGGTCAGCACGCACCACTGCAATCCGGAGCGCCCGATGTATGCCAGCGTGCTGGCGCAAGGCACCTTGCGCTGGGAGTTGATGCTCAAGGATTCCGATGACGCGGCCGAAGTCACTTCGCACGAATCCATCTGGAACTTCATCGAGCATTCCGTCAGGCCAATCTCGCGCCAGGATGGCGTCATTACCCGAAGCGCGACCTACACGTTCGAATCATTGCTTGCCAACCAGTGGCGTGGCGGCCGGCTGCTGCTCGCCGGCGACTCCGCGCATCGGAC
>CAXSGT010000019.1:0-27313 GCA_964236835.1 uncultured Polaromonas sp. | reverse complement strand
TCAAGACTGGCCCGCTCACGCCCAAAGCGGGCGTGAAGTTCAAGGTGCCGTCGGCATTGAGCGTGACGGCGCCTTTTGCTGGATCAGCCAGCACGGGCGCCGACACCGCAAGCTGAGCCGCCGTGTTGTCCACATCGATATCGTTTGCCTTGACGTCAATGTTCAAGAGCGACACATTAAGCGGCGTTGCGGCCGCGTCGGCATTGGCCACCGGTGCGTCGTTGGTGCCGGTGACGGTGATGCTCAAAGCGCTGGTGCTCGGCGCGCCCGCGGTATCCCTGACGGTGTAGCTGAATGTCTCGGTGGCGGTCTGGCCCTGTGCCAGCGCCTGGGTCGCGGCGCGGGTGTTGTCCAGCGTGTAGCTATAGGAGCCGTCGGCGTTGATCCTCACCGTGCCGTAAGTGCCCGTCAGCGCCTGCCCGACGTTAGCGGGCGCGCCGCCCACGGCGCTGACCGCCTTGGTGTCCAGTGCGTCCGGGTCGGTGTCGTTGGCCAGCACGTTGCCGCTGGCCGCGGGTGTGCCGGCAAAGGCCGTGTTGCCAGGGTTGACGCCGGACTCGACCACGCTGGCCGCATCCGGATTGGCCTGTGGCGGGTTGTTCGCGCCGACCGTCACGGTCAGCGTGCCCACGCTGCTGGCGCCAATGGAGTCGGTCAGGGTGTAGTTGATCAGCACCGGACCCGATACGCCCAAGGCGGGCGTGAAGTTCAGCGTGCCGTTGGCGTTGAGCGCGACGCTGCCTTTTGTCGGATCGACCAGCACGGGCGCAGAGACCGTGAGCTGCGCCGCCGTGTTATCGACGTCGGTGTCGTTGGCCTTGACGTCGATGTTGAGCAAAGGCGTGTTTATCGGCGTCGTGACGCTGTCGGCCGCGGCCGCGGGCGCGTCGTTGGTGCCGGTGACTGTGATGCTCAAAGCGCTGGTGCTGGTCGCGCCTGCGCTGTCGCGCACGGTGTAGCTAAAACTCTCCGTCGCTGTCTGGCCTTGCGCCAGCGCCTGCGTGGCCGGGCGCGTGTTGTCCAGCGTGTAGGTATAGCTGCCGTCGGCGTTGATCCTCACCGTGCCGTAAGTGCCGCCGAGCGCCTGCCCGACGTTGCCAGGGGCGCCGCTGACGGCGCTGACCGCCTTGGTGTCCAGCGCGTCCGGGTCTGTGTCGTTGGCCAGCACGTTCCCGCCGGCCGCAGGGGTGCCGGCAAAGGCCGTGTTGCCGGGGTTCACGCCGGACTCGACCACGGCGGCAGTGTCTGGGTTGGCCTGCGGCGCGCTATTGGCGCCGGTGACCGTGATGGTCAGTGTCGTGGTGTTGGAGATCGCTCCGCTTGGATCTTTGACGGTGTAGGTGAACACATCGGTGACGGTCACGCCCGCGCCAAGCGCGGTGGCGTTGTCGGCGATGTAGCTGTAGCTGCCGTCGGCGGCCAGCGTCAGGTGGCCATAGCCGCCCGCCAGCGAGGAAGCTATTCCAACGCCCTGGGTCACCGGGCCGACGCCCGCCGCCGCGCCGCTGACCGCCAGGCTCAGCGTGGTGTTGTCCACGTCGCTGTCGGCGCCGGGCGCTTTTTGAATGACGCCGTTGCCGGCCGTCGCTGTCAAGGTGGCGCCCTCGTTGACCGCGCCCGTATCAGGGGCGGCCACGGGCGCATCGTTGACCGGGGTGACCGTCACCGTGACCGTGGCGGTTTCCGTCACGCCGCCGGAGGTGACGGTATAGGTGTAGGTATCGGTACCGTTGAAGTTGAGATTGGGCGTGTAGGTCAGCGCGCCATTGGCGGCGAAGCTGACCGTGCCGTTGGCGCCATTCGTGACGGCTGTGACGATGCGGCCGGGATTTTCAAAATTGTCCGCTCCGGGCACATCGGTAATCGCGTTGAAAGTGATGGCCGTGTCTTCCGGCGTTGTCACGGAATTGGCGACGATGTCGGCCACCGGCGCGACCCGGATGGCCAGCGTGCTGGTGGTGGTGACCCCGAAGTCGGTTGTGGCGATTGTCAGGCTGACGCTGCCGGCGCCGGCTCCAGTGTTGAAATCAGGCACCGGGATGTAACTCACCGACATCAAGGCGGCATTGATCTGCGCCGCCGTGCCGGCAATGGTGACCGAGCCGGTCCCGTCGCCGGCCACCACGGCGCCGCCGCCGGCGCTGACGGCCAAGGTGCCGGCGCCCGCGGGCAGGCTGATCGTGGTGGATAGATTGACGCTGTCCACATCGGCCACCGACAACCCGGTGATGGCCAGGCTCGTGTCTTCGCTGGTATTTTGCGCCGCCGGCACGGTGTTGACCGGTGCGTCGTTCACCGGCGTGATGTTGACGATGATCGCGCCGCCGCCCAAGAGCTTGCCGCCATTGCCCTGGTTGCTGCCGCCGCCCGCCGTGCCGCCGCCGGTGCTATTGGAATTTTGATCGTCCAGGCTATAAGCCAACGTGACGGAAGAAGGTGGATTGGCGCTGCTGTTGCCATATGCCAGACCCTGCATCACGCTGTCCACGCGGGCCGCCGTCGCGTTGCCGTTGAAGGTGATGACCAATGCGCCGCCCACCTGGGTAAAGCCGCCCACGGTGATTCCACTTTGCACGACATTGCCGCCCGCCAGCGACAAGCCGGCAGTGCCCGAGAACACGTCCTGGGCGTTGGCGCCGCCTTGGCGGGACACTGTCAGGGTGGCGCCGTTCCAGGTGCTTCCATCCAATTCGGGATCGGCCAGCAGCGCATTGCCGTCGATCTGCACGGCAGGGCCTTTTTCTATGAAGGTGCTGGGGGAAATCGCGTCCAGACCAGTGATCGTCGGGGCGTCGTTGACCGGTATGAGGTTGACGGTCGTGTTGGCGACATTCGATGTTTGCTGGCCATTGGCCGCAGCCTCGGAATTAACGTCGCGCACCGTCCACGCGATCGTTCGCGCACCGCTGCCCGGATTGTCCGAGGTCGAATCGAAGGTGACGGTGCGCAGCGCCGCCTCGTAGCTGGCGCGGGTCGCGGCGCCGGAAAGTGTCAACACGCCTGTCGCAGGGTTGTAGCTGCCGGTGATGCCCGCCTGATTGGTGAAATTAAGGCGGTCGCCGGCAACGAATCCGCCGATCGAAGCAACGGCCTGATTCAGTTGCGTGTCATCCACGTCGGCCAGGTTGAGCCCAGGCTCAAGCACTGTCCCGACGCCGTTTTCAACATAGCTCTGCGTGCTGCCCGCATTGGCGATGACCGGCGCATCGTTGACCGGACTGACGGCGGTGGAAATCGGAATGATGGCCGCCGACCAGGTGTTGGTGCCGCCCAGCGCCGCCGATATGTCCGAGGAAGCACTGGTTGCCTGCGCGGAGTCGGCCAGCCGCACCGACAGGCCGCCCGGCGCGCCGTTGTAATTGGCGACCGGCACGAAGCGCAATTTCGTGCTTGCGTTCGAAGGCAGCACCAGCGCCGTGGTGTCGGCCAGGCCGCTGGTCGGAACGGCCGTCCAGCTGGTCCCGCCGTCGGTGGAGTATTGCCAGGCGCCTTGCGTCGCCGCATCGGCGCTGTTGCCGACGATGGCGATGGCGCCCAATGCGGTAGCGTTCGAGCCGCCCGGCACGGTGTCCGTGGCATCGGAATAGTTGGCTCCGGTGATCAGGGCCGGAATGGTTGCGCCCGGCGGATTGAGCGTGTCTTCATTCACTGCGGCAAGCGCCGCCGCGCCGGTGGCCAAAGGCGCGTCGTTAACCGCCGTGACGAAAGTGTTCAACACGACCGCGTTGCTGGCGTTGGAGTAGGCTGAAGTGCCTCCGGTGGCCGTCGTACCGGACAAATCGGCTCCGGTGCCTGTCGCCACCGCGCCGGAGGAGCTGTCGATCAACCGCACCGTCAATTGCCCTGGCGTTCCGTTCCAGTTGCCCACGGGTTGAAAACGCACGGCGTCCGTGGGCTTGACCACGAAAGGCGAGGCCAGCGACAGCCCGGCGGGCAAATCGACGAAACCCGAGCCGCTGTCGTACTGCCACTTGCCCTGCGCCGCGGTCGATGCATTGCCGACAATGGCGATGCCGGCGAATGTGTTGGCGGTCGAGCCGCCCGCGACGCCGTCCGTGCTGTCGGAAAACAGACCGCCGAACAGTGTGGACACGGCGGCGCCTGGCGGCGTTCCAGCGCCGGCCGCCGGCGCGTCTTCCAGAATCGGATCCAGCGTCGCATTCGCCGCGGTCCGGGTCGGCGCGTCGTTGACCGGCGTGATCGTGATCAAGACGGTTTTGGTGCTGGTCAATGCGCCGCCGACACCGGTATTGCCCTGGTCGTCAACCGTGATCGTCAACGATTGTTCGTTGCCGGCGCCTACCGTGTTGATGTTGCCCGTGGGGGTGAAAGTCAGGGAAGCGAGGGCGGCGTTGATATCGGCCTTGGCGCCGGTGAAAGTCATCAAGGTCACGCCTGTACCGCTGCCGGTGCTGAAGGTAAGGCCCGCGGTCACGCCGAGCGAAATCGTGCCCTTGGCCGCGCCGCCCAGATCCAGCGTCACTTTCTCGGGCGAGCCAAAATCGTCGGGGTCCGCAAACGAGATTCCACTTACCGGGTTGTTCGCGCTGTCTTCGTTGACTGTGAGAGCCGCTGGAGCCGCAACCACAGGCCCCTCGTTGATGCTCGACACATTGATGTTGAAAGTCGCGCTGCGGGTGTTGTTGCCATCGACTCCCGTGCCTTCGGTGCCATTGCCCGCGCCCGCGCCGCCAACCCGGTCGTCCACCGTTGTGGTGATCACGATGGTCTGGTCCACGTTCGAGTTGCTCGGTGCATAGACCATGCTGTTGAGCGTGTTCTGGATATCCAGGGCAGTGCCTTTAATTACAACGCTTGCGCCGGCGTTGCCGACAATGCTTGCCGAGCCGGACGCGGTGAAGGTAATCGTTCCGTAAGACGCCCCGGCTAGCGTGGCCGCGACGGTGGCTTCCAGGTAATCGGTCGCGCCCTGGCTGGTATCTTTCAAATCATCGACCACAAAACCGCTGCCGATGGCGATGCTGGCGCCGCTGCTTAGCGTCCGATTGCCCGGCACCGCCAGCGCGGGCTGGTCGTTGACCGGAACGATGGTGATGGCGCCGTCGGCCGTCGTTGTTTTTTGCCCGTCGGCATGGGCGAAGTCGGCGATCGTGGTGCGCAGGTACAGGCTGCCGTTGCCGACCCCCGCGCCGTTGTAATCCGGCGCTCCGGCAAACTGAAGCGCGTTCAGCGCGGCCTGCACATTGGCTAGCGAGCCGACGAGCGTGATGGCGCTGGTGTTGTCGCCGGACGAGGACGTCAGCCCGGTCGTCGCCCCGAGGATCAGCCTGCCCTGGGTGCCGCTGTTGGCGAGCGTGGTGCGTCCGCTGTCGCTGTACAGCCTGACGGTCGCCGTGACGTCGCCAAAGCTGTCCACGTCGGTAAGCGTGACGCCGCCGAGGCTCACCAGTGCGTCTTCATTCACGACATAGCCCGCCGGGGCGGCAATTGTCGGCACATCGTTGAAGTTCGATGCCCGCAGAACGATGTCTCGTGTCACGCGGTTGTTGGCCGCGCTCATGGCGCTACCGTCGGCATTGAATGGCGCGGGACCGCCGTTGGCGCCCGTCGTCAGGGCGCCGAGGCTGTCATACAGCCGGTCGTCGGCGGTGATGCGAATTTTGTAGTTGCCCGCGTCGGCATCGGCGCTGAAAGCCACGGTCAGAGACGCCAGGACGGCATCGACCTGGGCTTTGGTGCCCTGCACGGTCAGCGAGTTGCTTGCCTTGCCAACGAAAAACGCGCTGCCACCGGCGGGGTCCGCGGCGCCGTAGTTCAAAAGCGCGGTGGCGACGGCCGCGTTGGCGCTGTCGAGCACCTGCACTTCCACGCGAACGAAATCGGTTTCGCCAGCGGAAATGCCGTCGGCCAGATCAAGGTCGGTCAGGGTGATGCCGGAAATCAGCGTCGTGCCGGCGCCGACGGCGAACGCATCGAGGCTGCCCGGCGCAGTGAGGGTCACCACGTCGTTGCGTGCGGTGATTTCGATATGGTAAACCGAGGGCGTGGACGCGGTACCCTGAGCGAACGCGGTCGTGTCATTGACCGTCCAGTCGCCGTCGCTCACGACATAGCTGAAGGCGTCGGTCGAGGTTTCGCTTCCGCTGTGCCGGTAGGTGATGCGGCCGCTGTCGAGGTCGGCCTGGGTAAATACTGAACCGACACCCAGCGCGCCGCCGCTCAGCAGCAGCTGGCCGTTTGCCGCCGCCGAGGTGATGCGGTACTGCCGCTGCACCGAGGAATTGTCGGCATCGCTGAACACCAGGTGCGCGCCGGGAACCAGCGTCGGCGTGCCTGAGCCGGCTACGCCGTTGATGATGGCGTAACCGCCCGCGCCGCCGATGGCCGCGGTCGCTCCCTCCTGAATGGCGCCGGCCTGGCCGTTGACCAATTCCGACTTGGACACATAGACCGGCGCGTCATTGAGCGGATAAATGGTGATGGTCATCGTCACCTCGGCCCCCGTGCTCACCTGGTTGGTCGCGGTGGCCACGGTGACGCCTTGAGCGTCTATCGGCACCAGCTTGAAGGAATCGGTAAAGGTTTCGCTGCCGTTGTGGGTGTAGACCAGGTTGCCGGCAGCGAGCTGCGCCGAGGTGACCTCGGTGACCCCTGGAACAATCAGCACCCCGTTCAGCTTGAGGGCGCCATTGGACACGTCGCCGGTGATGCGGAATTTCAGCGCGTTATTGACCGCGTAACCGGTTTCGTTGTCGGAAGCCGAATTGTCGGCGTCGGACAGCGCGATATAGACCGGCGTCACGGCGAAACTGCCGCCCTCGATCAACACTCTGCCCGAAGTCGCCGCCACCGGCGTGTCGTTTTGCGGCGTGGTGCTGATGTTCAGGGTGCGCGCCAATGTGACGAACTGACCGTCGGACACGCTGTAGGCGAATGAATCGAAGAATTTCTCGTCGCCGCCATGCGCGAAACTGACCCGCCCGTTGTTCACGTCGTCCTGGGTGAAGGTTTGCGCCAGCAGCAGCGCCACGCCGTTGAGGCGCACGGCTCCGCTGGCCGGCAGCGACAGCAGGCGGTACACCAGCTGCGACGGCGGGTTGTCGCTGTCGGTGGTATGCAGCATCGCGCTGTCCAGCGTGACCGTTCCGCTTTCGAGCACGCTGGCCGAGTCGTTGCCGTCGGGATTGGGAACCGTGTTGGTCGGTGCATTGCCCGGCAGGGCGCCGTTGTCGGCGCTGGCGGTGCTCAGGACGTTGACGCGGAAGGTGTTGACCGTCAGCGGGCTGCTTTGGGCGCCGGTGTTGTAGATGCCGCCGTCGCGCAGGTCGGGGTACAGCCGCTCTCCGCCGTCTTTCACGGTAAAGCCGATGCTGTCGGTCCGGGCTGTGTTGGAGCGGTTGACATAGGCCAGCCTGCCGGCGCTGACATCCGCCTGCGTGAAGGTGGCGCCGGCCGTCAGCGTCAGACCGTTCAGCGTGAAATAGCCGAGCGCTGGCGCCGGCACGCTGGTCAGCGTGTAGGTCAGGGTCGAATCGGGCGAGTCGCTGTCGGTGACCCGCAGCATGCCTGACGTCACGGTGATGCCGGTTCCGCCCGAGCCCAGGGTCTGCGTCAGGTTGGTCGCCAGCACCGGATCATCGTTGCTTGGATAGATGATCAGGTTGACCGCGCCCGAGGCGGAGGCGGCAGCGCCGGTGCCGCCGCCATCGTCGGTCACGGTGACGTTGAAACCGTCGGCGGTCGTATTGCCGCCGTCGTGGCTGTAGGTCAGCCGGGTGATGTCGCTGACTACGAAAGGCGCGCCCGGCGTCGCGGCGGTGATGAGAATTCCGTTGTAGAACAGCGAGCCGTTGACCGGCAGGCTGGTGATGCGGTAGGCGCTGATGGCGGCGCCTTCCGGGTCTGTCGTGACGATGGAGCCGCGCGCGTAGGCGAGGACCGGCAGCGCGCCGTTGTTGTCGAGCCGCACGCCGGTTTCGCCCTCGACGACCGTGATGGTTCCGGTGACGGTGGGCGCCTGGTTGACCGGCGTGATGTTGACCGTCAGCGCCTTGTTGACCAGCAGGCCGCCGGCGCCGTCGTCGATCGACACGAAAAACGTGTCGGGCGTGGTCGTCAGGACTTGGCCGCCGTTGTGGGTGTAGCTGAAGCTGGCGATGTCCGCCGCCGAGAACGTCGAGCCGATGGCAATGGCGTTGCCGTTGAGCTTGAGCGTGCCCTGGGTCGGCAGCGCGGTGATCTTGATGATGACCTGCACCGCGCTGTTGTCGATGTCGCTCAGGCCGAACTGCGACTGGGTGAACCCCTGGCCTGAACTCACCGCCGCCGCGAAACCGACCACGCCGCCTTCGGCCACCGTCGGCGTCGTGCCGCCCGCCACGACTGGCGCGTCATTGACCGCCGACACCACCAGGTTGGTGATGGCGAGGCTGGCCGGCCCGTCGCCGTTGGTAAAGTCAACGACGCTGATGTCGATACGCGGCGCATAGCCGGCAACGCTCACGTTCTGGTTCGCCGCCGGAGTGAAGCTCATGCCGTTGAGCGCGGCGTTGATCTGGGCGACCGTGCCGCCGATGGTAACGGCGCTGCTTCCGTTGGCGCCGGCTGTCACGGTCCAGCCGCCGCCCGCCAGATTGATCGTGCCGCCGGTGACGCTGAGCGACGCGCGCATGGCGGCGGGATTGTCGGCATCGGCCACCGCAACGCCGGTGATCACCAGCGCCGTGTCTTCGCTCGTGGTGCGCGCCACGGTGACGCTGTCGGTGAGGGTGGGCGCGGTCGTCAGCAGGCCATCGAAAGCGCCCAGCGTCAACGCGGTCGCCTCGATCGCACCGCTCTTCGATTCCAGCACCCAGTCGCCGCCCTGGCCGAGAGCGCCGGTGGCATTGACCGACGCTGCGATATCGGCGCCCGTCGCCCCGGCCAGCGCGGCCACGAAAGCCTGGCCTTTGGCGCCCGCCGCGACATCGCAGCCGTAAATCAGGATGTCGGCGCCCTGATTCAACGACGACCTGATCGCGGCTAAGTCATCGGCGTACCGGCCATCAATGCCTTTCAAGTCCAGCGTCGCATCTCCCAGATGGAGCTTGCCGGCGTCGCCATGGCTGAGAATGTGAATGGCGTCGACGCCCGGCCGCCCGGCCAGCGCACTGGCGATCTGTTCGACGCCGTCGCGGTAGGGGTCGAGGACGATGACTTCGGCCTGCTGATGCTGGCTCAGCAGCGCCTGCAGCCCGTTGACGGAAGCATCGACAAAAATGATTTCATTTCCGCCGCCGGCGTCGCTGTTGCTGCCCGGAGCGGCAGCCTTGTCCGGCGCGCCCGGAGGCGCTGGCGGTCTCGCCTGATCGACGTCACGCTGCGCTGGCGCGAGCGCCGCCGGCGCCGCAAAACCGTGCTCGGCAGGGTGATCCATCGCCTCTGCGCCCGCCACCGGCAGCGCGCCGTCGAAGACAATGCGCGGCTCCAACGCCAAACGTTGAACGCGTGAATGCGGCAGGGAGGCTGGCTGGCTGCGCTTGATCATGATTCCCTTGGGATGCTTGTCGCTGCTGAAAACAATCGTCGAGAGATTACAAAATTTGCAAAAACTAACAATTAAATTTCATTAATTTGTAAATTTTAGCGCTTAAGTTTTCCATTTAAAGCAAGTTTCTCATTTTGTTACGGGATTTGGGTAGCTATGTGTACCTCAAATCGGCTAAATATTGCCATTCCGAAATTGAATTTCGATATCGACCCTCCGACTGATGACGACGATTTACGACAGCGAATCGAACGGTTTGCGCAACGTATCGAAGGGCTTTGCCAAGTGTTGTAAACAGCGCAAATCAGGAGGTCTTGCGGCTATCGGGCAGTCCTTTGGAAAAGGGTGCGCCCCGCTGCGCAAAGCCGCCCCGGACAGCGGCCAGGCCAGCCGTTTCACAGCCAGGGCCACGGCTATAATGCGATGCGCCGACGCTGCTGCAGCCCGCAGCAGTGCCTGGATTCCAAGTTTTTGAGGACGCCATGAGCGCAAACGACCATACCTCGGCCCCGGAAGAGGCCCATACTGGCCCGATCAAAACGCCCAAGCAGCTGCTGGCAGCGGTTTTCTTCTCTTTCTTCGTTCCGGTTTTCGCCATCATCGGCCTGGTTTACTATGTGACCTCCGCCAACAAACCCATGGCCGGCGCATTGGAGAGCGACCAGGTCGTGACGCGGCGCATCCAGAAAATCGGCATGGTTGAAATTCGCGACGCCAACCGGCCGCTCAAGTCCGGCGAAGAGGTTTTCAAAGCCCAGTGCGTGACCTGCCACGGGGCGGGCTTGGCTGGCGCGCCTAAATTCGGCGATGCCGGCGCCTGGGCACCGCGTATCGCCAAAGGCTTCGACACCTTGTGGAATTCCGCGCTCAAGGGCAAAGGCGCAATGGGTCCGCAAGGCGGCGGCGACTTCGAAGACCTGGAGGTCGGTCGCGCCGTGGTGTATATGACGGCGGCGGCGGGCGGCAAATTCGCCGAACCCACCGTGGCGCCGGCCCCGGTTGCCGATGCCGCCGCGCCTGCCGCAACGGCTGCGGCGGCTCCCGCGGCGCCGTCGGCCGCCGTCGTGGCGACGGCAGCGACGGCGGCTCCCGCCAAAGTCGCCACAGCGGCGGCAGGCTCGGGCGCAGGCGAAGCGCTCTATAAACAGGCCTGTTTCGCCTGCCATGGCGCCGGCGTGGCGGGCGCGCCCAAGTTTGGCGACAAGGCTGCTTGGGCGCCGCGCATCCAGACCGGCCTCGACGCCCTGACGGCCAGCGCCATCAAGGGCAAGGGCGCGATGCCGCCCAAGGGAGGCACCGCCGCGTCGGATGCGGACATCCACTCGGCCGTCGAATACATGGTGAGCGCCGCCAAATAGGGAACAGAGCCTGTTCTTCATGCGCAAAAGCCGGCAAGTAGCTGGCTTTTGCGCTTAAAAACCAACCAATTAAGGCCTTTTCGCATACGCAGTGGACATAGTATGCTATATTTTTAGTAGCGATTGCGGACTGCGTACATAGCCGAAGCGGGCGGGCAGTTCTTTGGCGCGCACGTCTTGCGGCACCCACAACCCCCGCTCCACCGCGTCGGCCGCATGGCCCATGTCGGAGGTATGCACCAGGCCGAAACCCAGGTCGCATTCAAGGTAGAGCCGGCCGTGCTCGTCGAGCAGGCAGCGCTGAACACGCGCCGGCTGGCCGGTATGCGCCGCCACGCCGAAACCAGCCGCCGCTTCGACGCGCCAGACCAGCGGCGTGGCCTCCAGCTCCACATAGACGCGCTGCGGCCCGTTCTGGAAAAACCACTGGCCGCCCGCATCGCTTGCGTAATTGCGCTGAATGAAGTCGATCAGCTTGTCGTGCCTGAGCAGCGAGCCCTTGCTTGCCAGGCTGCCGCCCTGATCCGGCGCAAACGGCCCGGCGGCCTGCGCCCGGTCGTCGCGCATATGCCAGTTGCCGCGCGCATCGAGCCCAAGCCAGCCATAGCAGTCGGGAACGTTGGGCCATTTGGCGAGCGCCTGCCTGACAATATCGTCCATCGCCTTATTTTGCGCCGCTTTGCGGCAGCGGCAGGTGCGCCGCCAGAAAGTTGGCCACCGCCTCGGGCATGGCGCGCACATGCGCCGGAAAACCTCTTGAGGCAAAGCCGACATGGCCTCCGTGCGCGGGCTGCCAGAGCGTGACATCGCGGCTGACATCGTCCGGCCGCGGCAGGCTGCCGGCCGGAATGAACGGGTCGTTCAAGGCGTTGAGCAGCAGCGCCGGAACGGCAATTCCGCGCAGATGCGGTTTGGCCGAGGCGCGGGCCCAGTAGTCGTCAACGCCCTTGAAGCCATGGACCGGCCCGGTGAACACCTCGTCGAACGCATACAGGTCGCGCGCCGCCAGCAAGGCGTCGCGGTCGAAGAGGCCAGGGTGCTGCGCCAGCTTTTGCAGCGCCTTGGGCAGCATCGACTTGAGGAACATCCGGGTATAGACCTGCCGGTTGAACCCTTGCCCGATGGCCCGGCCGCTGGCCGCCAGATCGAGCGGCGCGCAGACCGAGGCGATGGCCGACACCACCTGCCCGGCCTGACTCCCCATTTCGCCAGCCCAGCGCATCAGCGCATTGCCGCCCAGCGAAATACCGACGGCAACCACTGGCCCGGCATGGACGCTGGCAAAACGCCTGAGCAGCCAGTCGATCTCTTGAAAATCGCCTGAATGGTAGGCGCGCGGCGCCAGGTTGAGCTCGCCCGAGCAGCCGCGAAAATGCGGCACCGCGCAGGCCCAGCCCCGGCTGCGCGCGACGCCGGCGAATGCCTGGGCATAGTGGCTGGCCGACGAGCCTTCGAGGCCGTGGAACAGCACGAGCAATGGGCGTGACGCTGTATCGCCCGCCATTCCTTGCCGGTCAACATCGACAAAATCGGCATCGGGCGTCAGCCATCGTTCACGGCAAAATATTGGCGCCGCTGCGCCAAAGCGCCGGGCGTGCAGCGCCGGCCAGAGGGTCTGCGCATTGCCGCCGGGCAGCCACCACGGCGCCTGGTAATTCATGAATGGCGACGCGGCAGCGCTCAATGCAGCACCACCGGACTGCTGGCGGCCTCCCGCGCTTCATGCGCGGTGCCGGGGCTGGCGTGGTGCGCGACCATGCGCCAGCCCTGCGCCGTCAGGTGATAGACATTGGTCGCCAGCACATAGGCATGGCGCGGGCCGTCTTCGGTCAGCACCTCGATGCGCTCGAGCACGCTGTGCACGCTGGCGCCCGGCGCCTGCAGCCGGCGTACCTTGAGCGGCTGCGCGCGGATGGCGCCGTTGGAAAACATCGCGTCGAAGGCGCCGCGAATGGCGGCCGCGCCGAGCAGCCGCGCGCCGCCGGGATGCACGCAGACGATATCGTCCTCGTCGCCCCAGCAGCCCATGAGCTTGTCGATGTCGCCGCTTTGCAGCGCCTCGTAGAACGCCGCTTCGGTGTCGTCGGCGCTGCCGGCGATGGCCGGAGGTGCTTTGAGTTTTCGCATGAGGTCAATTTCCGCAATCGGTCGGCCATGGGAGAAAGTAAGCCTGGCTGGATTTTCCCTGAATTCGCCCGGGCGCCGTCCGCAGGGTGCGCCGCGCCCGGCCAGCTTCGACTATGGTAGTGTTACGCCCTGCTTTTTTGGAGACTTAGCCATGACGTTTCGCATTTTGAATTTTTCTTTCGCCGCTTTGCTCAGCCTGCTGCTCGCCGGCTGCGGCTACAACAATTTCCAGACGCTCGACGAGCAGACCAAGTCGGCCTGGTCCGAGGTGCTCAACCAGTACCAGCGCCGCGCCGACCTGGTGCCCAACATTGTCGCCACCGTCAAGGGCGAGGCCGCTTTCGAGCAGGACACGCTGACCAAGGTGGTCGAGGCGCGCGCCAAGGCGACGTCGATCCAGGTCACGCCCGAAACCCTCAATGACCCGGCCGCCTTTGCCAAGTTCCAGGCGGCGCAGGGCGAGCTGGGCAGCGCGCTGAGCCGGCTGATGGCCGTCAGCGAGCGTTATCCGGACTTGAAGGCGAATCAGGGTTTTCGCGACTTGCGGGTGCAGCTCGAAGGCACCGAAAACCGCATCACCGTGGCGCGCAACCGCTATATCCAGACCGTGCAGCAGTACAACGTGCTGGCGCGCAGCTTTCCGAACAACCTGACCGCGATGATGTTCGGCTACAAGGTCAAGCCGACCTTCGCGGTGGCCAACGAGGCGCAGATTTCGGCGCCGCCGGTGGTTGATTTCAACAAGAAGTGAGCGTGCGCTTCTTGTCGCGCCAGCTGTTTGCGGTGCTGCTTGGCGCCTGGCTGCTCATTGGCCTTGCGCCGGCCCAGGCGCAGCAGCTCCAGCCGGTTCCGGCGCTGACGGGCCATGTCATCGACGGCACCGGCACCTTGACCGCCGCGCAGCAAAGCGCGCTGGAGGGCAAGTTAACGAACTTTGAGCGGTCGCGCGGCGCGCAGGTGGTGATGCTGATGGTGCCAACGACCCAGCCCGAGGACATCGCCGCGTATGCCCAGCGCATCGGCGACAGCTGGAAAATCGGCCGCAAGAGCATCGGCGACGGCCTGCTGCTGGTCGTGGCCAAGGACGACCGCAAGGTCCGCATCGAAACCACCAAGGCGCTCGAAGGCGCGATTCCCGACCTGGCGGCGAGCCAGATCATCGAAAGCGCGGTCACGCCGCGCTTCAAGCAAGGCGACTTCGCCGGCGGGCTGAACGCTGGCGCCGACCAGATCATGGCGCGGATCACGGGCGAAAAGCTGCCCGCGCCGTCCCAGGACGCCGGCGATCGCAGCCAAGGCGCCAGAAATTCCGGCGGCGGCTTCGACTGGACCACGCTGGCGGTGTTTTTGTTTATCGCGGTGCCGGTCGGCGCGCGTTTGCTCTCGAGCGTGCTGGGACGCAAGCTTGGCTCGGTGGCCACCGGCGGCGCCGTCGGCGCGCTCGCCTGGCTGCTCACCAGCAGCGTGCTGATCGGCGCCATCGCGGCGCTGGCGGGGGG
This sequence comes from uncultured Polaromonas sp., assembly GCA_964236835.1. Classification (GTDB taxonomy): domain Bacteria; phylum Pseudomonadota; class Gammaproteobacteria; order Burkholderiales; family Burkholderiaceae_C; genus Polaromonas. Next base: position 12,842 of record CAXSGT010000019.1, on the reverse strand, counting down.
GGTGTTTGCGCTGGTGAGCGGCCTGGGTGGCTTGGGCCGGGGCGCCGGAGGACTCGGTGGCTATGGCGGTGGTCTTGGCGGTCTTGGCGGCTGGGGTGGCGGTGGCGGTTTTGGCGGCCGTGGCGGCCGTGGCGGCGGTGGCTTCAGCAGCGGCGGCGGCGGGAATTTTGGCGGCGGCGGCTCGTCGGGCGGGTGGTAAGGCCGATGACGAACAAGCTCGCGACCATCACCCGGCACCTCTGGCTCGACGCGTCCGACACCCGGCGCGCCATTCCACCGGCGATGCTCGAACGCCTGGCGGCGCGCGTCGCGGCCAGCGAAGCGCGGTATACCGGACAGATTCGCGTTTGCGTCGAAGCCTCGCTGCCGGCGAGCTATTTGTGGCGGCTGGGCCGTGAAACCACCCTCGGCGACTTGACGCGGCAGCGCGCCGTGATGATGTTCAGCAAGCTGCGCGTCTGGGACACCGGGCAGAACAACGGCGTGCTGATCTACCTGCTGCTCGCCGAGCGCGCGATCGAAATCGTCGCCGACTGCGGCTTGAATCGGTTTGTCGATGACGCGCAGTGGCAGGCGATGGTCACGCACATGGCCGGCGCTTTTCGGGAACAGCGCTATGAAGACGGCCTGACAGAGGCGCTGGAGGAAACCTCGGCGGTGCTGGTGGCGCACTTTGCGCGCACCAGTGCGTCGCCAGCGCCGGTCAACGAGTTGCCAGACACGCCGCTGCTGCAATAGGCCTTTTCGCCCGATTGCGTGTATGCTATTAATTTAATAGCTAACTATTGAATCGCAGCGTGCGAAAATTGCCTATTTCATCGATAAATCAGCGCTTGGGCGCGGTCAGCGCCCGGCCGGCACGCGCCACACCGCCTGACCACCCACCGCATACAGCTCGCGCCCCGGCTGGCGCGGCACATTCCAGCCACCGGTAAATTCGCCGAAAGCCGGCAGCACGGCGCAACGCGCGTCGAAACTGAAGCACGGCAGCCGCAAGCGGTCGTGCGCCGGCCCATGCAGCGTCAGCGCCGGATGCAGGTGGCCGGCCAGCACATAGCGCGCGGCGTCGGTTTGCGGATGGTGGCACGCGGCAAAGGGCCCGATCGGCCACGGCTCATCGACCACGTCGATCGCCAGCGACGGCGGCGGGTCGCCGGCGCGGCTGTCGTGGTTGCCGCGCACCAGCAGGCAGTCGAGCGCTGCGTGCGCTTGCCGCCAAGCCGCCAGCTCGGCCAGCAGCGAGGGCGTCTTGGCCTGCGCCGCATGCAGAAAATCGCCCAGAATCACCAGCCGCTCCGGCTGACAGTGGCGCAGCAGCAGGCCCAGGCGCGCCAGGTTTTCGCGCGTCGTTCCCGCGGGCACCGGCTGGCCGAGCGCGCGATACGTTGCCGCTTTGCCCAGATGCACGTCGGCGACAAACAGCGCCCGACCGGCGGGCCACCATAGCGCATGCTCGGGCAGCAGCCAGACCGCTTCGCCGGCGCACTGAATCGCCAGCGGGCGGCCGACAACGGACGCGCCAGCCATCCTCACAAGCCCGGCCGCCGGCCCGTCGCCAGCCGGGGCGGACGGGCTTTGCGTGGGGCGCGGCCTGCGCCGCCCAGCGTGTCCTGGGAAAAAGCCAGCGACAGCCGGACGTTTTCGAGCGCCGATTCGGCCGCCGCGCCGTCCGGCGGCGCCGTGGCGCCCGGCGCGTCAGCAGCCTGGTCGAGCTGCGCGACCATGCGCGCGATCCGGTCGGCGACGCTTTCGCTCGACAGCTGCTCGCGGAAGCGCTCGACCATCAGCGGAAATGAAAACGGCGTCGGCCGCGCCAGAACTTGCAGCTCCAGGCGCTGCCCGTTCATACGCGCCAGCGCGGCCTGCAGCCGGCCGATTTCCAGCTCCTGCGACAGCAGCTCCTGCTCGGCTTGCAGCAGCAGCCGGTTCGCCGGGTCGTATTTGCGGAACACCTCGTAGAACAGCGACGACGACGCCTGCAATTGCTTGTTGCTGCGCTTTTCGCCCGGATAGCCCTGATAGATCAGGCCCGACACCCGGGCGATCTCGCGAAACCGGCGCTGCGCCAGCTCGCTCGCGTTCAGGCTCGCCAAGACCTCATGCAGCAGCGCGGTGCGCTCGTCGTCCAGGGCCAGCGCGTCCTGCGCCGGAATGTCGTGGCCCGGCCTGAGCATGCCGGCCAGCAGCAGCGGCCAATCGACCTCGGTCGCGCTCAGCAGCTCGAAGCCGTAGTCGTTGATGGCGATGGAAAAGGTTCTCGCGGCATGCTGCGCGACGCGCCAGGCGAGCAGGTTGGCCAGGCCCAGATGCACCGGCCGGCCGGCGAACGGGTACAAAAACAGGTGCCAGCCTTCGCGCGTCGTGAGCACTTCGGCGAGCAGCGTCTCGGGCGTCGGCAGCGCCGACCAGCGCTGCTGGATCTCCAGCAGCGGGCGCATCGACCGCAGCTCGGGCGTGTCGTAGCGGCCTTCCCGCGCCAGCCCGAACTGCTGCACCACCGCGTCGGCCAGTGTGGTGGAAATCGGCAGCCGGCCGCCGTTCCAGCGCGGCACCGCCGAGCGTTTGCCGGTGGCGCGGCGCACCCACGCCGTCATCTCGTGGATGCGCACCAGCGCCAGCAGCCGGCCGCCGAACAAAAAGCAGTCGCCGGGTTTGAGCCGCGCGACGAAGCTTTCCTCGACCGTGCCGACTTTCGCGCCGCCGACAAACTGCACCGACATACTGGCGTCGCTCACGATGGTGCCGATGTTCATGCGGTGACGCCGCGCCAGCCGGGCGTCCGGCACGCGCCAGACGCCGGCTTCGTCGGGAACGGCGCGGCGGTAGTCGGGATACACCGCCAGCGACGGGCCGCCCTGCGCGACAAAGCCCAGGCACCACTGCCAGCTCGCTTCGGACAGGCCGGCGTAGGCCGCCGTCGAGCGCACCTCGGCGTACAGCTCGTCGGGCGAAAACCCGCCGCCGAGCGCGACCGTCACCAGGTGCTGCACCAGCACGTCGAGCGGCTGCTCGGGCGACGAGCGCGACTCGACCAGGCCGGCGGCGATCGCCATGCGCGCGGCGGCGCCTTCGCCGATCTCGATGCTCTGCGTCGGCACCAGCGTGATGCGCGACGGCCGCCCCGGCGCGTGGCCCGAGCGCCCGGCGCGCTGCAGCAGCCGCGCCACGCCCTTGGGCGAGCCGATTTGCAGCACGCGCTCGACCGGCAAAAAATCGACGCCCAGGTCCAGGCTCGAGGTGCAGACCACCGCCTTCAACTCGCCGTTTTTCAGGCTGAGCTCGACCCATTCGCGCACCGCCCGGTCGAGCGAGCCGTGGTGCAGCGCAATGACGCCGGCCCAGTCGGGCCGCGCCTCGAGCATCGCCTGGTACCAGATCTCGGCCTGCGACCGGGTGTTGGTGAAGACCAGCGTGGTGCTCGATTTTTCGATTTCGGCGACCACCTGCGGCAGCATGGAAAGACCCAGGTGCCCGGCCCAGGGGAAGCGCTCGGCGCGGCTTGGCAGCAGCGAATCGATAATGAGTTTTTTCGGCACCTGGCCTTGCACCAGCACGCCGCCATCGTGGCCGAGCAGGGTGCGCATCGCTTCACTTAAATTGCCCAAGGTGGCCGACATACCCCAAACAATTAGAGCCCCCACGCTTGTCGCTTCGCGTACTGCGCTGCCCCCCGAGGGGGCCGCTGCGCCTGCGGCCCGGCTGAGCCGGTTCCGCGGCCCCTGCTGGGATGGGGCTTCCGCGCTATTCCAAGCCTTCAACCTTGCCAGCGCCAATTGGACTTGCACGCCGCGCTTGTTGCCGATCAGCTCGTGCCATTCATCGACCACGACCATTTTCACGCTGCCCAGCGCGTCTTTTGCGTCGGCGCGCGCCAGCAGCAGCGACAGGCTTTCGGGCGTGGTGACGAGCACCGTTGGCAAGCGGCGGTTTTGCGCGCCGCGTTCGGCGGCCGCGGTGTCGCCGCTGCGCGCGCCGGCGCTCCAGGCGATAAAACGCGGCGCGCCGCCCTCGGCTGTCGCGGCGTTCATGACCGCGAGCGGCTCCTGCAAGGCGCGCAGCGTGTCGGCCGCGAGCGCGCGCATCGGCGTGATCCACAGCACAGTCAGCGGCGCGGTTTTTGGGTTGTCCGGTGTTGCTATATTTTTAGTAGCTGCTCGCGCCCGTGGCGCTTGCGCAAAAGCACTAAAAGCCATCAAAGCGCCGAGCCAGACCGCATAGGTCTTGCCGGCGCCGGTGGTGGCGTGCAGCAAGCCCGACTCACCGGCGGCGATCGCCTTCCAGACCTCGCGCTGGAATTTGAACGGCTTCCAGCCGCGCTGGGCGAACCAGGCCGCCAGCAGCTGCCTGGCCAATGTCGTGGCCGCGCTCATTGCAGCGTCATCCCGGCAACAACGCCGCCAGCGTGTCCAGCGTGTCGGCCTCCGCCACCGGCTTGTCTTCGCGCCAGCGCAGCATGCGCGGAAAGCGCACCGCGATGCCGCTTTTGTGACGCGGACTGCGCGCGATGCCCTCGAAGCCGAGCTCGAACACCAGCGTCGGCTTGACGCTGCGCACCGGGCCGAAGCTCTCGACCGTGGTCTTGCGGACCACCGCATCGACGCGCGCCATCTCGGCGTCGGTCAGTCCGGAGTACGCCTTGGCAAACGGCACCAGCTTGCGGCCCGCCTGCTCGGGCGGGCCGTCCCAGACGGCGAAGGTGTAGTCGCTATAAAGGCTGGCGCGCCGGCCGTGGCCGCGCTGCGCGTAAATCAGCACGGCGTCGATGCTCAGCGGGTCGATCTTCCACTTCCACCACAGGCCGACGTCTTTCGTGCGGCCAACGCCGTAGCGCGCTTCGCGCCGCTTGAGCATCATGCCTTCGACGCCCATCGCGCGCGCCGCGTCGCGCTGGCGCGCCAGGTCTTGCCAGCTATCGCCCGTCAGCATCGGACTGGGACGCAAAGCCGGATGGTTGATGTCGACCAGCAGCGTGTCGAGCAAGGCGCGGCGCTCGACCTGCGGCAGCGCCCGCAGGTCACGCTGCTGCCATTCAAGCAGGTCATAGGCAAGCAGCACGACGGGAATGTCGCGCAGCAGTTTCGCGCCCAGCGTCTTGCGGCCCAGGCGCTTTTGCAAATCGGCAAAGGGCTGCACGACCCCTTTGTCAGCAGGCAAATCACTATGGTTGCGCCAGACAACGATTTCGCCGTCGAGCACCGTGCCGTCAGGCAGCGCTTTGCCCATTTCCGCCAGTTCGGGAAAGCGCTCGGTCACCAGCTCCTCGCCGCGCGACCACAGCCAGACCTGCCCGGCGCGCCGGACCAGCTGGGCGCGGATGCCGTCCCACTTCCATTCGATGATCCATTCGGCGGGAGCACCGAGCACGGCATCGAACTGCTCGAGCGGCAGATTGAACGGATGCGCCAGAAAAAACGGATACGGCTGGCCGCTCGTCTGCTGGTTCAGCTCGCCGCTGTGCTCGGGCGCGATCAGGCCAGCGTACTGCGCCGCGTCGGGCTGGCCGCTGATGTGGGTGTAGCCCATTAGCCGCTGCGCCACGCGCTTCGGATCGACACCGGCGACGGCCGCGAGCGCTTGGGTCACCTGCAGCCGCGACACGCCAATGCGAAAGCTGCCGGTGATGAGCTTGAAATACACCAGCCGTTCGCCGGATGCCAACCGTTCCCACTGCGCCCGCAGCACACCGGGCAAGGCATCTAGCGCTGTTTTGCGCAGCGGCAGGAGGTGCTGCTCGATCCAGGTCGCCAGCCCGAGCTCGTGCGCGCCGGTCGGCGGCGGCAGCAGCAGCGCGATCGCTTCGGCGAGGTCGCCGACCGCATCGTAGCTCTCGTCGAACAGCCATTCGGGTAGCCCGGCGGCTTCCTGCGCGAGCTGGCGCAGCAGCCGGGTGGCCACCAGCTGGCGCGGCTTGCCGCCGGCCAGAAAATACACCGCCCAGGCGGCGTCGGCGGGCGGCGCGCTTTGCAAGTAGCGCCGGAGCGCTGCCTGCTTTGCAAGATTCGACGTCGTCGCGTCGAGGTCGCGGTACAGCGCGGCAAACGCTTTCATGAAGCGTCGGGCACAGGCGACGGCACTTCGGCCATTGCGGCGGCCGCCTGGTCCGCCACATCGTCGTCGCCGTATTCGGTCTTGAAACCCTGCGCGTCCAGCCCGCGTTCGCGCAACCAGCGCACCATGACGGCGACGCTGCCGTGCGTGACAAACACGCGCTCGGCGCCGGTTCCGTCGATGGCGCGCTGCAGGCCGGGCCAGTCGGCATGGTCGGACATGACGAAGCCGCGATCGACGCCGCGGCGCCGGCGCGCGCCGCGCAGCAGCATCCAGCCGCTGGCGAAAGCATCGGAATAATTGCCGAAGCGGCGCATCCACGGCGTTCCCTGCGCCGACGGCGGCGCGAGCACCAGCGCCTGGCCGATCGCGGCGGCATCGGACTCGGCGACCGTTCGCGTCGCCGGCAGGTCCACGCCGGCGTCGCGGTACACCCGGTTCAGCGGCTCGACCGCGCCATGGGCGATGATCGGCCCGATGCCCGCGTCCACACCATGCAGCAGCCGCTGCGCCTTGCCGAAGGCGTAGCAAAACAGCACCGACGCGCGTCCCGCCGCCGCGTTGCCGCGCCACCACTGGTCGATGTCGGCGAACAGCTCGGCCTGCGGCGTCCAGCGGTAGATCGGCAGGCCGAAGGTCGATTCGGTGATGAAGGTCTGGCAGCGCACCGGCTCGAAGGGCGTGCAGGTGCCGTCGTTTTCCAGCTTGTAGTCGCCCGAGGCGACCCAGACTTCGCCATGGTGTTCGACGCGCACCTGCGCCGAGCCGAGCACATGGCCGGCCGGATGCAGTGAAATCTTCACGCCGTTGCGGCTTAACGATTCGCCATACGGCAAGGTCTGCAAGCTGATCTCGCCAAGCCGGCTGCGCATGATGCCGGCGCTGTCGTCGTGGGCGAGATAGTGCCCATGGCCGACGCGCGAATGGTCGGAATGGCCGTGCGTAATGACGGCATAGTCCACGGGCCGCCACGGGTCGATGTAGAAGTCGCCGGGCGGGCAGTACAGGCCTTCGGGCCTTGCCACGATCAGGTTCATGGTGCTTTGCTGTGGATAAACGAAGGCTTGCCTTCAGGAGAAAAAAGCGATGTCCTTTATGGTAGCGCCAGCGCAATTCAATTGCCGGCTTCGGCAACCGCCTTGGCGTCAGTGAGACTTGCCGCGCACTAGACGCTAGCGACCACAAAAAAGCCCCTGACTTGCGTTATAAAGAATGCACGTGCCAAAAGTCGAGCGGTGTCACAAGCGCGAATCCCCACAGCTTGATCAACGCGCTGATCTACTTTGGGCCTACATTGGCGGTGAGCTTCTTGCCGACGACCACGTAAAGTGCTTATCCACAAACCGCTCCCACCAGCGGTGCCGCGCAGCGAACTGCCGGCCGCACTGCCGCCGTAGGCTCAACGGCACCAGCGCGATTCCGACGACTGCACAGCAGATGCCGGCAGCGACACGTCGCCAAGCAGCGCTCGGGAAAGAGCGCAACGGCACCGGAAATCGTCCGAAAGCGCGTCGCCGTCAAGCAATGGCGGCTGGGCGGCATGGGCGAGGGCACCTTGCTGGCGAGCGACGGCGTCTGCGCGCCGAGGCCGTTTATGCTCGATGTGAGACATGGTTCGGTGCGTCGGCGCGCAGCTTTCCTGGGGGCTGCCCCAGCAGAGGCGAAGGCGCCTGGGCAAAGTTGGGGAGCGCCCTCGGACACGGGCCGGCGCGGGGAGTGGGCCACATAATCAAAGACGCGCTGCGCAAGGCAGGGCTTATGCAGTAAGCGTCTGTTGACGAACGTGCATCAAGAGAATAAGACGGCATGTGATACGCTTGGATACGAGGGGGACTTTATTCAAGCCGAAGTAAATTTTGGAAGGTCGCATCGATAGAAGTTGCGCGAATGCCCTTACGTTTTAACCGCAGCGCGATTGGAAACGGACATGCTGGTCGAAAAGTTCAAACGGTTGTTGCAAAATCGGCGAGCGGAGTGGCCGCTGCGGTTGTTGCGAAATCCGCGGGCGGCATGGCCGCTGCTACTGGGCATAAAATCCACGTTCTCGCAATACGGCGAGGATCACCTAATAAATATTCTATTATCGCCTGGTACGAAGGGCACCTACGTTGACGTGGGGTCGCATCACCCGTTCCAAGGATCGAATACTTATGGACTCTACCTGCGCGGTTGGCGAGGGCTAACCGTAGATCCTAATCCGGAGTTCAGCGACGCCTATGCGCGCTTCCGACCGCATGAACCGCATCTTGTCGAAGGCGTATCCGACACGCATGGCTCGATGACCTATTATGGTTACGATTGCAATGTCTACAATACGTTGTCCGATCAGCGTGCCGCAGACCTGGCGCATGGCGGAACTATGGCCACAACCCGCTCAAGCGTGACGACACGCCCGCTTCACGAAATGGTCGATGAGCATCTCGGTGGGCGGCCGATCGATCTTTTGTCCGTCGATTGCGAGGGCCTCGACTTTCAAGTGATCCGCTCGCTTGATCTGACTCGCAATCGGCCGACCGTAATCATCATGGAAGATTACGCACGGTTGGCGATGTTTCGCAGCGGCGAGGGTCAGAGCATGTTGCATAGCTACCTTGTCGACAACGGCTATAACCCCTTTGCCCAACTAGCCTTCTCGGCCCTCTATATTGCGCATGACTACCGGGCGTTGATGTCACGCAGCGAGGCCTTCAATCCGGCGCGTATTCAAGGTGGAATTTTATCGTCGTAATTCACAAATGTCCGTAATAATACTGAATTCGGCATCGCGATGCCGACTGAGGCCAGCCGACTATTTAAGTTCCGCGCAGTAAATTGTAAGGGTCTTAGGAAGCAGAAGCGATTAAAGCGAAGTAGTTCTGAGCAGGGAGAGCAGCGCCTGGTACACGCTTTCATGACGATGATTGAACCTGAATTCCGTGTTTTTCAAGTGAAGATAAAACGTATGCTTGGGCACGCCGTTTGAGTAGCGCCAGGCGGCGCTTGGCGTAACTCCGAAAGCTCTCGATGCCGTTGACGTGAACGCTGCCTCGGGCGAGAACTCGTTGTTGCCGTGGCTGACCCGCAAATGCTTGGTCATTGCCCACATCTACCAAGCCGTCATAGCCGCACCAGAGATCCGTGTTTCAGTGGGCAAGCTCACAGTGTCCGTGAAATGGGTCAAGTCTAGGCAGGCAAGTAAATCAACTCGGCGCTGATCGAGAGCGCTTGTTCCAGCCCGAGCCGACCGCTGACGTGTTGGGGCGAGAAGATACAGGCGCAGATAAGCTTGCAGATGAGCCCACTGCCTGGCATCGAATTGGCGCGCGTTGCGTCTGCCCGTCTGGCGTTGCCTGGCCTGCTCGTAGGCCTTGCCCGGTTTGTACCCGACAGCGCCACTGCTGTAACTCGCGGCTGATCGTCGAGCCAACTCCGCTGCAATGCGACACAAGCTAGCGCCATGGCGCTTAAGCATGTGAATTTGGTATCGTTCTTCCCCATGTCAAGTGTTGGTATGTCATGGTGTTTCGTTGAGACTGGCTGGTTACAAAGAGCCCATCGTATTGACTCTTGGCCCCCCTTTTTTTCTAATGTTGCACTTCGTACTTGAATTCGCCCTAATAAATTGCTGCCAGCAAGATTGTTGAGCGCACTGGTAATATCAGTCTATGCTTATGAAAATTACTACGTCGTCCCAGAATGCCATTGGCGAAGGCATGTCTGTTTCCGTCAGAATTCGTGAACGCTTGATGCAGGCACGCAAGCGATTCAATGCAAACGACAACATTGCTGAGTTTATTAAGCCTGGTGAGCTAGAAAGTCTGCTTGACGAAGTGGAAATAAAAATGCAGGGCGTACTCGACAGCTTGGTGATCAATACCGAAACTGACCACAACACCAGCAATACCGCACGTCGTGTCGCCAAAATGTACGTAAACGAAGTTTTTCGAGGTCGCTATGTTCAGGGGCCTGCAATTACCGAATTTCCTAATGCTGAGCATCTTAACGAGTTGATGATTGTCGGCCCTATCACTGTACGCAGTGCTTGCTCACACCATTTTTGTCCAGTCATCGGAAAGATATGGATTGGCGTCTTGCCAAACGAGCATACAAATGTGATCGGCTTATCCAAATATGCCCGTCTTGCCGAATGGGTCATGGGACGCCCGCAAATTCAAGAGGAGGCTGTAGTGCAGCTGGCTGACTTAATCATGGAAAAAACTCAGCCTGATGGATTAGCCATTGTGATGGAGGCGAGCCATTACTGTATGGCTTGGCGCGGTGTCAAGGACATGGACAGCAAGATGATCAACTCGGTCATGCGAGGGGTTTTCCTGAAGGATCCGACGTTGCGACGCGAGTTTTTAGCGCTTATTCCAAGGAAAGGCTAAGCCTAACGCATGCTAGTCCGATTACTTTATGCTAGCCGCGCTGTAGACAGCAGCGCCGAGGCCATTGCCGGAATTTTGTCGCACTCGCGCCAATACAACCCTACGTCTGGTATTACCGGTATTCTTTGCTACGGAGGCGGTATTTTTTTGCAGGCCATCGAAGGTGGCCGTAGCGCCGTTAGCGAGTTGTATGGTCATATCCAACAAGACCCACGTCACAAGGACGTGGTTTTACTGGACTTTGAGGAAGTTTGCGAACGTCGTTTTGGCAGCTGGACTATGGGAACAGTTAACCTGCTCAAGCTCAATCATTCGATTTTGCTTAAGTATTCTGAAAAACCGGAACTTAACCCTTATTTGGTGTCAGGCAAAGTGTCCCTGGCCTTGCTTGAAGAACTCATCGCAACAGCCTCAATTGTCGGTCGTTCCTAAATAAATCCCCGCTATGGAAGCTCTGCAAAACTCACCCTTCTGTGTGTGTTGATGTAAGGGCCGCCGAAGAAAATACGGTCTATGAAACAAACAGCGCTGGACCTCGCTCGAAGGCAGGAGGGCCGGCCACCTTTTTCCGTTGAGACCATGCTGTGTGTTCACTTGCATAGCAGCAATGGTTCACGCTGTCCGATCCCGCAATGGAAGAAGCCTTCTTCGACACCCCGCTGTACCGCGAGTTTGCCAGCTTGATGAATTCGCCCGCCTGCCCGATGAGTCGACCATCCTGCGCTTTCGCCACCGACTGGAGAAGCACAAGCTCGCCGAGCAAATTCTGGCGACGGTCAACGCGCTGCTAAACGAGCGCGGCTTGCTGCGCTGCGCTGGCACGGTTGGCGATGCTACGTTGATTGCGATGCCATCTCCACCAAGAACTTCGGAACATATCGTGCGACCCCGAGATGCACTCCAGCAAAAAGGGCAACCAGTGGTAATTGGCATGAAGGCCCATATTGGCGTCGATGCGCAGTCTGGGCTGGTGCATAGTGCGGGCACATCCGGCCATGTCAGCGACATCACAGAAGGTAGCGCTTTGCTGCGAGGGCAGGAAACTGTTGCCTTTGGAGATGCCGGCTACCAGGGAATCGACAAGCGTCCGGATGCCAAAACAAACCTCACTTGGCATGTGGCCATGTGCCTGGGCAAGCGCAAAGCGCTCGACAAACAAAACGCAGCAGACGCCCCGATTGACCAGGCTGAAAAGCTCAAGGCAGCACTGCGTGCCAAGGTCAAGCACTCGTTTCGCGTGATTAAGCGCCAGTTCGGCTATGCGCGCGTTCGCTATCGGGGGTTGAAGAAAAATACGCAGCAGTTGGTGACGCTGCTTGCGCTGTCCAATTTGTGGATGGTGCGCAGCAAACTGATGGGTGTCGGGGCATAAGTACGCCCGCAAGCAGAACAAGTGCCCTGCAAGGGGCACAAAAGCCCGAAGACGGCAGTAAAACAACAGGCTTTGTGCAGGCCCGTCTGTCAAATCCGCTATTTGAAATCAACGACCCGCTACTACCCTTTACGATCAGTTATTCAGACCATCAGTGAAACTTTATTGGGTGCGCGCTACGGGCGCAAATAAAACGAGCCCAGGCAATCAGAAGATCAGCTGGGCTCATTGAGACGGAGCAAGCAAGGCTTTAAGCAAAGGAGCCTGACGATGACCTACTTTCACACGGGAATCCGCACTATCATCGGCGCGAAGTCGTTTCACTGTCCTGTTCGGGATGGGAAGGAGTGGGGCCAACTTGCTATGGTCATCAGGCATAACGGGGTGACGAGCCGCCCTGGAGAAGCGACTCATCGAATTCAAAGAGCAAATCAGCTCGTAATTTAGATTTTTGCGCAGTCCTTTACTGTGTCTAGGACTGCGCCATGATTGAATGCGTCAACTTGGCATAACACCCTTGACTAATTGTCTTTTGTTAAGACTGTCAAAGTTATAGGGTCAAGCCGCACGAGCAATTAGTACAGGTTAGCTTAACGCATTACTGCGCTTCCACACCTTGCCTATCAACGTCCTGGTCTTGAACGACTCTTCAGGGGGCTCGAAGCCCCGGCAGATCTCATCTTGAAACGAGTTTCCCGCTTAGATGCTTTCAGCGGTTATCTCTTCCGAACTTAGCTACCCGGCAATGCCACTGGCGTGACAACCGGTACACCAGAGGTTCGTCCACTCCGGTCCTCTCGTACTAGGAGCAGGCTTCCTCAAATCTGCAGCGCCCACGGAAGATAGGGACCAAACTGTCTCACGACGTTTTAAACCCAGCTCACGTACCTCTTTAAATGGCGAACAGCCATACCCTTGGGACCGGCTACAGCCCCAGGATGAGATGAGCCGACATCGAGGTGCCAAACACCGCCGTCGATATGAACTCTTGGGCGGTATCAGCCTGTTATCCCCGGAGTACCTTTTATCCGTTGAGCGATGGCCCTTCCATACAG
>CAXSGT010000018.1:0-27377 GCA_964236835.1 uncultured Polaromonas sp. | reverse complement strand
CTCGGCGTCGAAGCAGACCGCCTCCTCGGCCGCGGCCAGGCTGATGCGAAGCCGCGGCGACGCGGCGTTTTGCGCCATCCAGTCGCTGGCGACGCGCAGCGCGGTTTCATCGAGCGCCAAGGTCGTCGTGCGCGGCGCCGGGATTTCCTGCTGGGCGCGGGAAATGTCGAGGACGTCATCGACGATCTTCGCCAGCCGGTGCGCGTTTTGCGCGATCATCGCGCTCAGCTGGCGCTGGCCGGCATCGCGCAGGTCTTCTTCGAGCAGCGCGTTGGCCTGCGAGATCGCCGCCAGCGGGTTTCTGATCTCGTGCGCCACGGCGGTGGACATGCGCCCCATCGCCGCCAGTTTCTCGATGCGCGCCCGCGCTTCCATCTCGCGCGTGTCTTCAAGGAAAACCACGCACAGGCTTTCGCGGCCGCCGTCGGGCGAGGCGGCCAGGCGCGAGCGCACATGCAGCCTGCGGGCGCTCACGCCCGCGGCGCCGAGGCTGACGTCGGCCTGCTGCGGCGACTGCGATATGAAGGTGCGCTGGGCGAGGGCCAAGAGCGGCTGCCAGGCGGCTTGCGCCGCCAGTTTGAAAGGAACGGGGCAAACGTCGCCACGCGTGGCGAGCAGGCGAAGCGCTGCCGGGTTGGCCGAGCGCACCGTGCCGCCGCCATCGACCACCAGAACGCCGTCGGCCAGGGTTGCGATCACCAGCTCATTGACCTGGATCTGCGTGCGCGCCGCCGACTGGCTCGTTTTGACCAGCTTTTCCTCGCGCGCCAGCCGCAGCGCCAGCTGGCTGGCCAGCAGCGCGACCAGGAAAAATCCGGCGCCGCTCAGGGCGGACTGCAAAAATCGCGCATTCACATCGCCGCCGGCGCCCTGCAGCGAAACCCACCAGGCGTCGCCGAGCAGCAGCAGCGTCACGCCCGCCGCCGTGCCAAGCGCCAGCAGCACCGACCCCAGCACCGACGCCAGCAGCACTGGCAGCGCGAACAGCGGCGTGTAGTTGATGCCGCCGGGCTGCAGAAAGTTGAGCCATGAAAACGCCACCACGTCGATGCCGATCAGGCAGACCCAGCGCACGTCGAAACCGCCACGCGGCGGACGCGGACGCGCCCACAGCCGCACCGCCAGGGCGGCGCACAGGTAGGCCAGGCAAACGCCCATCGACGCCTTCTGGGCGGCGGCGCTGGGCGCGCTGCTGATGGCGTGTATGGCGCCCTGGAGCAGCACCAGCGCACCCGCAATGGCGACGCGCGCCGTCATGAAGACACGCCACAGCCGGCCGAAGGAGCCGCCCGCGGCGTTGCCTGTCCGCGCGCCCGCCAGCGGTATTTTTGCGCTGTCGAGCCAGACGTGGCTTTGGGAGGCCATCAGAGCGCGGCCTGGCGGCGGTGCGCCTCGCTGCAATACACGCCGCCGCCCGGCCCGATCAGCGCTTCGGACTTCGGCAGGTGCACTTGGCAGACGCCGCAGGCGACGATTTCCGTCGCCGTCGCCGGTGTGGCCGGCGCGGTCGGCCTTTGCCCGCGGGTTGCGCGCGCCGTGTTTTTTTCCGCCTGCCGGCCGTGCCGCCAGAGCCAGAACACCGCGAGAGCCAGGCCGATGACCAGCAGGTATTTCATGGTTTATTCATGGCTTAGGCGCGCCTCAGGATGACTTCAAGCACGAAACGTGAACCGACATAGCCCAGCAGCAGCAGCGCCGATCCCAGGTACAGCACCCGGACCGCCTTGCGGCCGCGCCAACCCAGGCGGGCGCGCCCGATCAGCAGGCCGGCGAAGGTCAGCCAGGCGAGCACGGAAAACACCGTTTTATGGTCCCACTTCCAGACCAGGCCGGGGCCGTAAAGCGCCTCGGCGAACAGCCAGCCGGCCAGCAGCGTCGCCGACAGCAGCACGAAGCCGGCCTGCACGAAACGAAACGTCAGGCGCTCGAGCGTCAAGAGCGGAACGCCGGAATCGCTCTGGCCGGCGCGCCGCATCGAGCGCTCGGCGCGGCCCATCAGCCAGCCATGCACCACCGCCGTCGCGAACAGGCCATAGGAGGCGATTCCCAGCGCCCAGTGCAGCGGCAGCCAGGGCGAGGCCGCCCGGTGGTAGGCGCTTCCGGGAAACACCAGCGCCAGGACAACGACCGCGCTGCCGAGACCGGCCAGCGCCCAGTGCGCGTTGAGCTGCGGCAAGAGCCGACGCTCTATGGCATACACCGTCAGCACCGCCCAGACCGTCATCGACAGCGCCGGCGCGAAACCAAAGCGCGGCGGCGTGCCGAGCAGCGCCAGCGCCAGCGCGGCCGCATGCAGCGCCCAGGCGAGCGGCAGCAGGACGCGCCGCGCGCCGGTGTTCAGGCGCGCCAGCGCCAGCGCCGCATAGGCCGCGGCTGCGCCCAGCGCCGCCGCGACCCGCCAGCCATCGCCGAAAGCTAAAATCATGGCCACAGTTTAGCGCCTGGCCCTGCCGTCGCTGGCTTCTTTCACCGCCGCGGCGCAACCTTTTCAGGACCTCAAATTCATGGCTTCAGCCCTCACCGACAAACTCTCCCGCCTGGTCAAGGAAATGCGCGGCCAGGCGCGCATCACCGAATCGAACGTGCAGGACATGCTGCGCGAAGTGCGCATGGCGCTGCTCGAGGCCGACGTGGCGCTGCCGGTGGTGCGCGACTTCATTGCCCGCGTCAAGGACAAGGCGCTCGGCCAGGAGGCGATGGGCTCGCTCTCGCCGGGCCAGGCGCTGGTCGGTATCGTCAGCCGCGAATTGGCGGCGACGATGGGCGAGGGCGTGAGCGACATCAACCTCGCCGCGCAGCCGCCGGCGGTGATCCTGCTGGCAGGCCTGCAGGGCGCGGGCAAAACGACGACGACCGCCAAGCTCGCCAAGCACCTGATCGAAAAACGGAAGAAAAAAGTGCTCACCGTCTCGGGCGACGTGTACCGCCCGGCCGCCATCGAGCAGCTCAAAGTCGTGACGAAGCAAGCCGGCGCCGAATGGTTTCCGAGCGCGCCCGAGCAGAAGCCGGCCGACATCGCCCGCGCCGCGCTCGACCATGCGCGCCGCCATTTCTTCGACGTGCTGCTGGTCGATACCGCCGGCCGGCTGGCGATCGACGAGGCGCTGATGGCCGAGATCAAGGAGCTGCACGCGATCCTCAAGCCGGTCGAGACGCTCTTCATCGTCGATGCGATGCAGGGCCAGGACGCGGTCAACACCGCCAAAGCCTTCAAGGAAGCGCTGCCGCTGACCGGCATCATCCTGACCAAGCTCGATGGCGACTCGCGCGGCGGCGCGGCGCTGTCGGTGCGGCAGATCACCGGCGCGCCGATCAAGTTCGCGGGCACCAGCGAAAAGCTCGACGGCCTCGAAGTGTTCGACGCCGAGCGCCACGCCGGCCGCATCCTGGGCATGGGCGACATCGTCGCGCTGGTCGAGCAGATGGCCACCGGCGTGAACATGGCCGAGGCGCAAAAGCTCGCCGCCAAGATCAAGTCCGGCGACGGCTTCGATTTGAACGATTTCCTCGGCCAGATCCAGCAGATGAAAAACATGGGCGGGCTGTCGAGCCTGCTCGACAAGCTGCCGGCGCAGCTCGCCGCCAAGGCCGGCCAGGTCGATATGGACAAGGCCGAAAAAGACATCAAGCGCAAGGAAGGCATCATCCAGAGCATGACGCCGCTCGAGCGCCGCAAGCCCGAGCTCATCAAGGCGACGCGCAAGCGCCGCATCGCGGCGGGCTCGGGCGTGCAGGTTCAGGAAGTCAACCGGCTGCTCAATGAGTTCGAGCAGATGCAGGGCATGATGAAAAAGATGAAAGGCAGCGGCATGATGAAGATGATGAAGCGCATGGGCGGCATGAAGGGCATGCCGAGGTTTTGAGAATTTTTACCTATAAAATAGGCCGTTTCCGCAATAGGGGCGTGAGTTTATAGCTATAAAAATAGTAGCACACGACATTCGCTCGCATTTTGGCCAGCAGGGTGCGCACTCGGCTGTCCAGCGTCAAGCCCGACCGGAAGCGTCGCATCCGCGCGACGCGCGGCGCCGTCTATAGTCGAGCCCTTGAAGTTCTTGCACACTACGTCCCTCCAATCGGTTGTTCATCAACAGGCATACGCCCAAGGAGCTTGAAGGCATGGCCACACGACAGCCACAGCAGCTATCTTCGGAACTTGTCGCCAGACTGCGCGAAGCCAATGAAAACCTGGTCATCGCCTCGCTGCGGGCGCAGGAAATGCAGGACCAGGCCGAGGCGTCGATCGAGCGGCAAAAAGAGTTTCTCGCCATGCTGGCGCATGAGCTGCGCAACCCGCTGGCGCCCATCGCCACGGCGGCCGGCATCCTGGAGAAAATCGCGTCGGCGCACCCGCAAGTGCCTCATCTGCAGTATGTGCATCAGGTGATCGACCGCCAGGTCGTTCACATCACCCGTTTGCTCGAAGACCTGCTGGACACCTCGCGCGTCACCAGCGGCAAGATCACGCTTCGCAAAAGCCCGCTGCTGCTGGGCGACATTGTTCACAGCGCGCTCGAAATCAGCCAGCCCGTGCTCGATAAAAGCCGCCAGCGACTGGTTGTCAGCCTGCCCGAGTCGCCGGTCCTGATCGAAGGCGACGCGGTGCGGCTGGCGCAGGTGATTTCCAATCTGCTGATCAACGCCAGCAAGTACTCGGCGCCGCAAAAGCTGATTCACCTGTCGGCGGGCTACTGCGACAGCGACATGGTCGCGATCTGCGTCAGGGACGAAGGGGTCGGCATCGACCCCGAGATCCAGCCCTTTATTTTCGATTTGTTCACCCAGGCGCCCACCACGCTGGCGCGGTCGCTGGGCGGCCTCGGCATCGGCCTGTCGCTGGTTCGTTCGCTGGTCGAGCTGCACGGCGGCACCGTCTCGGTTCACAGCGACGGGCTGGGACACGGCAGCGAGTTCACGGTGCTGCTGCCGCTCGCCGCTGCCGAAACGGCGGCATCTTCTTCCATGCTGTCCGCCAGCGTGGCGACGCCGTGCCGCATCCTGTTGATCGAAGACAACGTCGACGCCAACGAAACCCTGAGCTTTTGCCTGATGGCCGAGGGCCACACCGTTGCCTCGGCGTTCGACGGGCCGGAAGGGCTGGCGCTGGCGAAGCGCGGCGGCTACGACATCGTTCTTTGCGACGTCGGCCTGCCCGGCATGAACGGCTACGAGGTGCTAAGGCAAATGCGGCGACTCACGCTCGACCACGAACCCGGCTACATCGCCATGACGGGGTACGACAAGGAGGAATTGGACGAAGCCAGCGGCTTGCCCGGTTTTGACCGATACCTGGTCAAGCCGGTTCCGATGCCGGTGTTGCGGGCGGCGATCTCATCGATCATTCGGCCGGCGGCGATGGCGTGACAGCGATCCTGACCGAGCCGACACTGCGGCAACTCATCGAAGCCGCCGCCCTGGCGCCGCATGGCGGTCCGGTCGCCGAGCACACGCCGCGGCTCTGGCGAACGCTGGCGCCGGAGTTGATTTCCATCATCGGCGAACGCGGCTTCGACGCGCTTTATTCGCGCTGCGTCCGGCTCGCGCGCAGGGAGCATCCCTGGCTGCGGCAGGACGGCGGCGCCGCGCCCGCCGGCGGCGATATCTTTACGCCGCTTGAGCAAAGCCTTCAGGCGCAAGACACAGCGCCGGCCGCGCAAGCGAGCCTGACTTTATTTATTATTTTCTTCGACACATTGACAGCATTGATCGGCGAAGCCTTGACGACACATCTTTTGCGCTCGGCCTGGAGTCCGAAGCGTTCCGACCCACAAGGAAACAATTTCAATGACTAGCCAAAAACCGACCATCCGCCGGCTCGCCACGGGCGTGCCGGGCCTGGACGAGCTGCTCGGCGGCGGCATGCCGGAGTATTCCTTCAACCTGATCGCCGGCTCGCCCGGCAGCGGCAAGACCACGCTGGCGCACCAGATGATGTTCGCGCTGGCCAACCCCGAGCGGCGCGCGATTTTCTTCACCGTGCTGGGCGAGCCGCCTTTGAAAATGCTGCGCTACCAGCAGCAGTTTTCATTCTTCGACGTCGAGAAAATCAACGACTCGGTGAAGTTCGTCAACCTGGCGTCCGACCTGCTCGACGGCAATTTCGACCGGGTGCTGGCGCGCATCGTCGAAGAGGTGGAAAACTTTTCGCCCGGCCTGGTGTTTGTCGATTCGTTCCGCTCGGTGGTGCAAACCGCCAGGATCGCCAAGGAGGAAGGCGCTTTCGGCCTGCAGCATTTCGTGCAGCAGCTGGCGGTGCAGATGACGAGCTGGCAGGCGACGACGTTCCTGATCGGCGAATACCCGACGCAGGAAGAAGAATCGAGCCCGGTGTTCACCGTCGCCGACGGCTTGCTGTGGCTGTCGCAGCATGTGCACCGCGACGCCATGGTGCGCAAGCTGCAGGTCGTCAAGATGCGCGGCCAGGCGCAGCGGCCCGGCCTACACACCTTTCGCATCACGGGCGATGGCATCGAGGTGTTTCCGCGCGCCATCCTCAAGCCCGACTCCACTGGCTCGACCGGCGAGCACCAGTTGCCCGCCGGCCTGCGGCTGACCATGGGCGACCCGGTGCTCGACGAGATGATGGGCGGCGGCCTGCCGGCCGGCTACTCGCTGCTGGTCGTCGGGCCGACGGGCTCAGGCAAGAGCGTGCTGGCGACCGAATTTTTAGCCGAAGGCGTACGCAAGGGCGAGCCCGGCGTGATCGCGGCGTTCGAGAAAAGCCCGAACCAGCTGCTCAGCCGCCGGCTGCATGAACTCGTCAAAAGCGGCAAGGTCGGCGTCATCGACACCCGCTCGCTCGATTTGTCGATCGACGAAACCCTGCACGACCTGGTCCAGCTGATCAAGAAAATGGGCGCCAAGCGGGTGGTGATCGACTCGCTGTCGGGCTTCGAGCTGGCGCTGTCGGCGGTGTTCCGCGAGAACTTTCGCGAGTCGCTCTACCGGCTGGTGGCGGTGCTGACCAGCATGGGCGTGACGGTCTTGATGACGGCCGAGCTGGAGGACCGCTACACCGACCTGCGGTTTTCTTCCTACGGCAACGCGTTTTTAACCGATTCCATCTTGCTGCTGCGCTATGCCGAGCTTGCCGGCCGCTTCCGGCGCGTGGTGTCGGTCGTGAAGGTTCGCGCCAGCCAGCACAGCAAGGAAATCCGCTTTTTCGACATCGAGAAGGACAGCATCGTGATCGGCGAAGCACTGACCGACTACCACGGCATTCTTTCAGGCCATCCGCAGCTCGCCAGCGAAACCCAGCGGGCTTGAGGCCGCCGCCACATCAACCGGCCTAGCCGATTTACGCGGCAATCTGACGGCAAACACCGTGCCCGACTGCTCGCTGGACTTGACGGTGACCGTGCCGCCATGCGCCTCAGTGATTTCGCGGGCGATGAAAAGCCCGAGGCCCATGCTGCTGGAAGACGCGCCCCGAGGCGCTTTCCCGCTTTCATCGGCGAGTTGCACCATCGGGTCGAAAATCGCCCGCAGCGATTCGGCGGGAATGATCGTTCCGAAGTTGCAGACCTCGACCGTCACCGTGTCGGCATCGCCGCGGGCCGCGAGGGTCACCGGCCGGGCGCCGGAGCGGTACCGGACCGCGTTGTTCAGCAGGTTTGAAAACACCTGCTGCAAACGTGGCGCGTCGAACGAGCCGCGCAGGTCGCCCGAGCCGTCGAATTTAAAGCCGCAGTCCGGATGCCCGGCCTGCGCGTCGTCCAGCGCCGCCTGGCAGATGTGGCGCAGGTCGGCCTGGCGCAAGGTCAGCGGTATCCGCCCACCGAGCTGGCTGCGGGCATATTCGAGCAGGTCGTTGATCATGGCGGTCATGTTCGACGCGCTGCGCGCGACGCGGGCGCCCATGTGCCGGGTTTCCGTCGTTCCAATGGCCGGCCGCGTCAGGTAGTCCGCCGCCAGCGCCATCGTGAACAGGGGGCTGCGCAGGTCGTGCCCGAGGATCCCCAGAAAAGTGTCGCGCGTGCGGTCGGCGTTTTCCGAGTACGTCACCACCGACTCGGCCAGCGCCTGGTCGATCGCCTCGTTGAAGCGGACCATGTCGCGGGAAATCTCAGGGGCGAATGGCGTCATGTGCGGCGCCCACAGCCGCAGCACCGTCGCCCGCAGGGCCCGGTATTCGGCGGTCAGCTGGATCAGCGTGAAGCCGCTGGCCTGGCGCAGCACGCCATGGATCGACGCCGCGCTGCCCCGGTCGATCTCATCGGCCGGCTGGCCTTCGGATTTTTCCTTTTGCTGCGCGCCGGTCTGGCCGGTGTCGATATCGGCACACAACTCGAGCAGAATTTCCCGTGCGTGGTCGCGCAGGATCAGCGGCGACGCGGTCAGCGCCAGCGGAAACAGCGCCTTCGCGAAAATGTCCCACTCGAACAGGATTTCCTTGAGGTGCGCGGTGATAAAGGTCGAAAGTTTCATGAACGCCTTGGGCTGGTTGTGACAGGTTGCAACAACTGTCGATCTGCGATTATCGACTTTGCCCGCTGCGAATCATTCGCCGCGGGAGCCAGACCGCCAATTCAATGCAAAAAAGCAGTTTCCAACGCAAAGGCGCAAAGCTGCAAAGGCCGCAAAGAAGCTTGGTAGATCTTCAACTTTGCGTTCTTTGCGCCTTTGCGTTGGAAGCTTCTTTTATCTTCGAGAGCTCGGCGTGCGGGCAATGATACTGAGCAGGTACAACAATAAGGCATGAAAAATGCTGTTTTCGCAATACCCGTATGCTTTGTTAGCTATTAAAAATATAGCATTGAAAATTTTAGCTTTCCGGTGCGCAGAACCCCAGCTCAGGCGGGCTTCAGCTGCGGCGCGGCCTGCTGGCCCGCATGCAGCCAGGCGCGGCGCAGCACGGCCGGCGAGCGGCTTTCCTCGGGAATCAAGAGCAAGCCCTGCGCCCGCAGCGCCGCCCCGACGCCGACCCGGCTGGTCAGCACCGTCATCGGAATCGACAGCAGCAGCGGCAGGCCGACCGGCAGCAGCCAGACCATCGCGCCGGCGTCGATCAGCGCGATGCCGCACGCCAGCAGGGCGATCACGGCGCTCATCGGCGCGAGCTGACGCAGCGCGTGCGACCAGGCGACGCCGGCGGCCTGGCGCGGCGGCGACTTCCATTCGAGCTTCAGGCCGGTCAGCGCGACGGCGACGAACAGCGAATGCGCCACCATGCGCACGGGCGCCTGCAGCAGCGCGATCAGCGTTTCCAGCAGCGCGCTGCGCAGCAGGTTGAAAGCGCCGCCAAAGGCCTGCTGCCGACCCTTGAGCATGATCGCGGCAAGGCCGAGCAGGCGCGGCAAAAACAGCATGCACAGCGTCCAGGCCCAGAGCCACACCAGCTCGCCGGGCAGCACGGCCCAGTCGCGCACCATCGGCGCGCCCGACAGCCACAGCGCCGTTCCCATCGTCATGAAGCACAGCCAGAGCGGCGCCGACAGGTACGCCATGGCGCCGGTGGCGAACATCGAGCGGTGGACCGGGTGGATGCCGGGCTCGGCGATGAGGCGCGAATTCTGCAGATTGCCCTGGCACCAGCGGCGGTCGCGCTGCAGCTCGGACAAGAGGTCGGGCGGCTGCTGCTCGTAGCTGCCGACCAGGTCGGCGACCAGCCAGACGTGGTAGCCGGCGCGGCGCATCAGCGCGGCTTCGACAAAATCGTGCGACAAAATGCCGCCGGCCATGCCGCCGGTGCCTGCGATAGGCGCCAGCGCGCAGTGCCGCATAAAGGGCTCGATGCGGATGATCGCGTTGTGGCCCCAGTAGTGCGACTCGCCCATCTGCCAGAACTGCATGCCGAGCGTGAACAGCCGGCCGGTGACGCGCGAGCCGAACTGCTGCGCCCTGGCGTGCAGCGTGGCGTGGCCGATCGCCTGGGTGGCGGTCTGGATGATCCCGGCGCTTGGGTTGGCGTCCATCAGCTTGACCATCGCGGCCAGGCAGTCGCCGCTCATCACGCTGTCGGCGTCGAGCACGACCATGTAGCGGTAGTCCTTGCCCCAGCGCCGGCAGAAGTCGGCCACATTGCCGGCCTTGCGGTCGGTGCGGCGCTTGCGAAGCCGGTAATAGACCTCGATCTGCGGCTGCTCCGGCTGGCCGGCAAGCTGGCAGCGCAACTCCTCCCAGGCGGCGCGTTCGGCCTTCACGATCGCCGCGTCGCCGCTGTCGGACAGCACGAACACATCGAAAGCCCGCACCTGGCCGGCGGCCGCGATCGATTCGCAGGTGGCGCGCAGGCCGGCGAAGACGGTGCGCACATCCTCGTTGCAGATCGGCATGACGATCGCGGTGCGCGTCGCCGGGTCGAGCGTGTGGCCTTCGACCTGTTTGGCCGACAGCGTGTGCGCGTCGCCGAACAGCGTGACGTAAAAACCCATCAGCGCCGTCATGAAGCCGGTCACGACCCAGGCGGTCAGCAGGGCGAACAGCGCCAGCTGGCCGTATTGCAAAAAGGCGTTGTCGTAGTCGGGCTGCATGTCGGCGAACAGCGCCGTCGCCAGCGCCGTGCTCACCAGCGTCAGCAGCAGGAATGCGGCGCGGCGGCGTTTTGCGGCGTGCTGCCAGGGCGCCAGGGCCGGGATCGGCGTCTGGCGGCTCGAAGGCGCGGCACCGGCCGGCTTGGCCAACGCAGGCAGCGCCGCCGCGCCCAAACTGCGCCAGAAACCGCGCCACGGACGCGGCGCCATCGAGCCGCGATGCAGCGGCGGCGCGGTGACGGCGTTGGGATGGCGTTCCTCGCGCAGCGGGCTGCGCCGATTCAATTTGTAATCAGGTTGGTCCATGTTTCGCTCAGGGTGTGGTTGTCGTTCTGGAGGAAGGCGCGCACTTCGATCGGCTGGGGCGGCTCAGCGGTTTGCAGGCGTTCGACCCGCAGCGTCATGCGCCAGGCGCCGGTAGCGGGGTTGCGGTAGGCCAGGCTTTCGAGCACGCGGGCGTTGGCGCTGGCGGTCGAGACCGCCCGGACTTTGGCGCCCTCGGGCAGCGCGTCCAGCGCCGGGCCGGCGAAGTCGATAACGAACTGGACTTGCCGCGCCAGCTCGCTGGCGGCGAGCTTGCTGTAGCCGACGCCGCGGCGCGACTGCGTGACCCAGCCGTTGGGCGGCAGCTGCTGGTTCTTGCCCTGCCAGACGATGCGCCAGGCCAGGTCAAGCGACTCGCCCGGCGCGGGCATGCGGTCGGGCACCCAGTACGCCGCGACGTTGTCGTGGGTTTCGTCTAGCGTCGCGAACTGCAGCAGCTCGACGCGGCCGGCGCCGAAACCGGCCAGCGGCGTGACCCAGGCGCTGGGCCGCAGCTCGTAGCGCGCCTCGGTGTCTTCATAGCTGCCGAAGGCCCGGTCGCGCTGCATCAGGCCGAAGCCTTTCAGGCGCTGCATGGCAAACGAAGTGACGAGCGGCGACTTCGGGTTTTGCAGCGGGCGCCAGAGCCATTCGCCGCCGCCCTGGCCGTCGTCGGTGGCGATCATCAGGCCGTCCGAGTCATGAACTTCAGGCCGGAAGTCGCCCGGCCGGGGCTGGTTTTCGCCGAAGAAAAACATGCTGGTGAGCGGCGCCAGGCCGAGCGTCGCGACCGGCGTGCCGCTCGGGCGCATGAAAATGCGCGCCTGCACGTCGGTGACGGTCTGCTCGCCCGGAGTGATATCGAAGCGGTAGGCGCCGGTCAGGCGCTGCGAGTCCAGCAGCGCGAACAGCGTCAGCGGCGCGCCTTCGCTGGCGGGTTTTTGCAGCCAGAACTCGGTGAAACGCGGAAATTCTTCTCCGGCGGCGCCCACGGTATCGACCGCCAGCCCGCGCGCCGACAGGCCGTAGCGCTGGCCGGCGCCGAGCGCGCGGAAGTAGCTGGCGCCGGAAAACACGACCAGCTCGTCCTGGTACGCCTGCGAATTCAGGTGGCTGAATGCGCGCACGCCGCCGTAGCCGAGGTCGCCCCAGCCAAGCGGGTCGAGCCGGTTGGCGCCGAAGCTGAACCTGGCCGGGTCGTAAGGAATCGGCGTGACGCCGCTCGCCGTGACTTCATGGACGCGGACCGCGTCGCCGCGCCGCCCGACATGGAAAAAGTTGACTTCGTAGGGCAGCTGTTCGGCGCGCCAGAGATTGCCCGGCGGGTCATAGCGAATGTCGCGAAACGCGTCGTAATCGAGTCCGGCGAGTTCGGCCGGAATGGCATGCGGCGCGTCGCTGAAAGACGTTCGGGCGCGCTCGCCGGCCAGCGCGGCGACATCGTCCAGGCTCCAGGCGTTGGCCTGCGATGAAAGCAGCGCCAGCGCCCCGGCGCATACAAGCGGCGCGAAACCGCTGAAATGCGTAAAAGGACGAAACAAGGCCGGCATGATGGCATTAGGGCAAACCCCGTGCCAGTTCGAAAAAATTGTTTCAGATCAATGGCTTGGAAACTTTTTGAAGGCCACGCAAAGGAGTTCCCCGTGGCTTGGAAATAAAACCTCCGAAAAATAGCTGTTTTTGTCGCCGGCCAGCGACAGCATTCGTGCCGAATCGAAGATTTCTTTCTAAATCAACAGCTTGCCTTGTCGCCCGACAGCGACTCAGGCCAAGGGCAGGGACGCGCCTTCGGGCTTGAAGTGCCCCGGCGTCAGGCCGTGCTTTTGCATCAGCCGGTAGAACTCGGTGCGGTTGCGGTCGGCCAGCCGGGCGGCGTCGGCGACGTTGCCGTCGGTCAGCTTGAGCAGGCCGACCAGGTAGTCGCGCTCGAAACGCTGCTTTGCCTCGGCAAAACTCAGCACCGGCACGCTCGGCGAGCGCAGCGCGCGCTGGACCAGCGCCAGCGGCACCAGCGGCGTGGTGGAAAGCGCGCAGACCTGCTCGACGACGTTGTGCAGCTGGCGCACATTGCCCGGCCAGGCGGCCGTCGTCAGCGCTTTCAGCGCTTCCGGCGCAAAGCCGCTCAGGCGCTTGCCGTATTTCGCCGCCAGCGCGACCAGGAAATGGTTGGCGAGCAGCGCGATGTCCTCGCGCCGCTCCGACAGCGGCGGCAGCGTCAAGGTCACGACATTCAGGCGGTAGTACAGGTCGGCGCGGAATTCGCCGGCGGCCATGGCGGCGTCCAGGTCGCGGTGCGTCGCCGAGATGATGCGCACATCGACGGCGATCGACTGGCTGGCGCCGACCGGCCGGACCTCGCGCTCCTGCAGCACGCGCAGCAGCTTGGCCTGCAGCGCCGGCGGCATGTCGCCGATTTCGTCGAGCAGCAGCGTGCCGCCGTCGGCCGCCTGGAACAATCCCTTGTGGCTGCTTACCGCGTCGGTGAATGCGCCCTTGACATGGCCGAACAGTTCGGATTCGAGCAGCGCCTCGGGAATCGCGCCGCAGTTCACCGCGATGAAGGGCTTGCCGGCGCGCGCGCTCGCCTGGTGGATCGCCTGCGCCAGCAGCTCCTTGCCGGTGCCGCTTTCGCCGCGCAGCAGCACGCTGGCGTCCGAGCTCGCCACCATGCGCGCTTCGGCGAGCGCCTCGGCCATGCGGGCGGAGCGGCTGACGATGCGGCTTTGCCAGGCCTCGGGGCCGCCTTGCCGCAGTGGGCTGGCGGGCGCGCTCAGGCGCAGCGCTTCGGCGATCTTGGCCTCCAGCGCCTTGCCGTCGAACGGCTTGGTCAGGTAGGTGAAAACGCCGCGCTCGGTCGCCTCGACGGCGTCGGGAATCGTGCCGTGCGCGGTCAGCAAAATCACCGGCAGCGAAGGATGCAGCGCGCGGATCTCGTCGAACAGCGCCAGCCCGTCCTTGCCGGGAAGCCTCACGTCGCTGAGCACCAGCTGCGGGCGCTCGATCTGCAGCTGCGTCAGCGCCGCCTCGGCCGAGCCCGCCGCCGTGACGCGGTAGCCCGCCGCCGAAAGCCGCATCGTCAAGAGGCGCAGCATGTCGGCGTCGTCATCGACCAGCAGCAGATGCTGCCGGGGGGGCGAGACGGTCATGGCGCCACCGCCCGGCCTCGCCTGGAGGGCACGGGCGCGGCCTGCGCCGCCGCGGCACCCGGCGCCTGGGAGCGGCTGGTCATGCTGCGCTCGATCGCCTTGAGCGCTTCGAGCCTTTCATGCGTCTGGTCGAGCCGGCGCTGCGCATCGCGGGTTTGCTGGCTTTGCCTGTCGAGCAGGTCTTCGATGCGGCGCTGCTCGCCGAAGCGAAAGGCCAGCAGCCGGGCCAGCGGATGCAGCGGCCGGGCGAGCGCGTCGGGATTGTTGATGACGCGGGTGAGCAGCTCTTGCGCGCGTATCAGCTCGGGCGTCTGGCGATAGTGGCTGAGCACCAGCGCCAGCTGCATCTGCTCGAGCGGCGTCGGCGCAGTGCCGAGCCGGGCGGCTTCCTGGCCGAGCTGGGCGGCGGGCACTCCGCGCAGCCGGTCGGCGTAGGCGAGCAGGCGCAAAACGACATTGCCGGCGGATGCGTCCGGTGCCGGCGCCGCGGGCGCCGCGCCGGGGTCGGGGCGCGCCTCGGCGGCTGAGGCCGGTGAGGCCGGCTGCGCGATCGCCATGGGCACGTTCAGGACAGCTTCATCGCTGGCGGTCGCATCGGCCGCGCGGGCCGCCCGGGGTGCTTGCGCAGGGCCGCCGCAGGCCGCCAGCGCCGCCGCCAGCGAAATCGCCGCCAGCGGCAGGCCGCGCTGGACAGTCCGCAGAAAGAAATCAGCTTTTGAAAGCATGGGGAAACTCGATTCTGAAATGGGCGCCCGACGGCTCTTCAAGCAGGGAAATTCGTCCGCCATGCGCGGCGACGTATTCATGAACGATCGACAGGCCGATGCCGCTGCCGCGCGCGCCGTCCCGCGGCTGGCGCTCGCCCCGGTAGAACGGCTCGAAAATCCGTTCCCGATCGGCCGGCGCCACGCCGCATCCCTGGTCCTGGATATCGATGCGCACCAAGCCCGGCTGCTGGCTCAGGGTCAGTCGGATCATGCCCTTAAAAGGCGAGTGACGGATGGCGTTGGACAACAAATTGGCCAGCGCGACGCCGATTTTTTCCGCGTCCAGATCCATCAGGGCCGGCTCGCCGCCGACTTCCACCGTGAGCTCCCTGGCGCGCCACTGCAGCCGCTGCGCCTGCACCTGGCCCTCGATAAGCGGCAGCAGATCGACGCTTTGCCGGCGCAGCTGGCGCGCCTCGAACGCGGCGGTGTTGAAGCGCAGCAGATCCTCGATCTGGCTTTGCAGCAAAGACGAGTTCTGCCTCAGAATGCGCGCGATTTCGCGCTGGTCATCGCTGAGCGGGCCGGCGACGCCGTCTTCGAGCAGCGACACGCCCTCGCGCAGCGACGCCAGCGGGGTTTTCAGCTCATGCGAGATGTGGCGCAGAAAGCGCGACTTGTCGGCGTCGAGCTCGCCAAGGCGCAGCCGCAGCCAGTTCAGGCGCTCGCCGACCAGCGCCAGGTCGGCCGGGCCGTCGATCGCGATCACCCGGTCGAGCCGGTTCTCGCCCAGGCCGACGATCGCGTTTTCCAGCCGCTTCAAGGGCCGGGTGAACCAGATGCCGAAAGCCAGCGCCATCAAGACCGCCAGCGCGATCGCGCCGGCCACCTGCTGCGCCAGGCGCTGGCGGCTCGTTTCGAGCCGCTGCTCAAGCGACTGGTTGCGCTGCTCGATCGCCTGGCGCACCTGCGCCGCGATGGCGCTGTTGATGCCTTCCAGGTCGCGAAATTCCTGCGCCAGCTGGCGCTCGCGCTCCAGCGCCGTCGCCGGCGCGCCGGCGAGCAGCTGGCCGATGGCCTGCAGCCTGGCGCGCCACTGCGGCTCGCGGGCGCCGGCCGCGCCGAGCATGTCAGGCCCGGCGAGTCTTGCCAGCA
Organism: uncultured Polaromonas sp.; assembly: GCA_964236835.1. Classification (GTDB taxonomy): domain Bacteria; phylum Pseudomonadota; class Gammaproteobacteria; order Burkholderiales; family Burkholderiaceae_C; genus Polaromonas. Next base: position 11,594 of record CAXSGT010000018.1, on the reverse strand, counting down.
GGTCGCCGGCTTCGCGCGACTCGACCCCGAAACGCTCACGCAGCACCCGGTCGTCGAGCACGACCGACTGGCGCGCGCTGCGCTCCATCGACACGCTGCGCTCGCGCAGCGACTGCGCCGCGCCGCTCAGGTCGAGCGCGCGCGCCGCGTTGTCGCGGCTTTGCAGCGTCAGCGCGTCGAGCGCGAGCAGCGCGCGAACCGACGCCGCGCCGAGCAGGGCGGCAATCAGCAAAAAGGCAATGACCAGCAGCGGCCGGAACGAAAACCGCCGCAGCATGGCGACTCAGACCGCGACCACTTCGTCCTGCGTCACGACCTCGCCGCGCAGCGAGCGCTGGCCGGCCTCGGTGATCGTCACATCGACCATGCGGCCGATCAGGCCTGGCTGGCCCTGCAGAATCACGACCCGGTTGCATTCGGTGCGGCCCATCAGCTCGCTGGCGTCCTTGCGCGCCGGCCCTTCGACCAGGATGCGCTGGACCGTTCCCAGCCGGCTGGCGCTGATGGCGCGAACGCTGTCGTCGAGCGCGGCCTGCAGCCGCTGCAGCCGCGCCAGCTTGACGGCGTGCGGGGTGGCGTCAGGCAGATTGGCGGCGGGCGTTCCGGGGCGCGGGCTGAAAATAAAGCTGAACGAGGTGTCGTAGCCGACGCCCTCGACCAGCCGCATCAGCTGCTCGAAGTCTTCATCGGTCTCGCCCGGAAAGCCGACGATGAAGTCGCTGCTCATCGCCAGATCGGGCCGGATCGCGCGCAGCTTTTTGATCGTGCTTTTGTATTCCATCGCGCTGTAGCCGCGCTTCATCGCCATCAGGATGCGGTCCGAGCCGTGCTGCACCGGCAGATGCAGGTGGCTGACGAGCTTGGGCAGCGTTGCGTAGGCGTCGATCAGCCGCTGGGTGAACTCTCTCGGGTGGCTGGTGACATAGCGGATGCGCTCGATGCCGGGAATGTCGTGCACGTAGTCGAGCAGCGTCGCGAAGTCGGCGATCTCGGCCGTGCCGCCCATGGCGCCGCGCCAGGCGTTGACGTTCTGTCCCAGCAGCGTCACTTCTTTGACGCCCTGATCTGCCAGCCCGGCGACCTCGACCAGCACGTCGTCGAGCGGCCGCGAGACTTCCTCGCCACGGGTATAGGGAACGACGCAGTAGCTGCAGTATTTCGAACAGCCTTCCATGATGCTGACAAAGGCGCTCGCGCCCTCGACCCGCGCCGGCGGCAGGTGGTCGAATTTCTCGATTTCGGGAAAGCTGATATCGACCTGCGGCGTGCCGAGCCGGGCGCGGCTGCCTAAGAGCTGCGGTAGCCGGTGCAGCGTCTGCGGGCCGAACACCACATCGACATACGGCGCGCGCTCGATGATGGCGTCGCCCTCCTGGCTGGCGACGCAGCCGCCGACGCCGATCAGCACGCCCTTGGCTTTGAGGTGCTTGACGCGGCCCAGGTCGCTGAAGACTTTTTCCTGCGCCTTTTCGCGCACCGAGCAGGTGTTGAACAAGATCAGGTCGGCGTCATCGACGTTTTGCGTCGGCTCGTAGCCTTCGGCGGCATGCAGCACGTCCAGCATCTTGTCCGAGTCGTACTCGTTCATCTGGCAGCCGAAGGTTTTGATGAAGACTTTTTTGTGCATGGTCGATACTACTGAATTAATAGCTGTAAACGCCCGTGGATATTGCGCAAACGGCCTTTTTTACTGGAATTTTGGAAAAACGCGGCCTGGCGGCCGGCGCCGTCAGCGGCTGGTGCCGTCCGCCATTGGCGCGGGGTCCGCGCTAGCGCCGAAGTCGAACCAGAACTTTTTGCTGTTCGGGCGCTTGAGCCGGGCTTCCTCGCTGTTCAAAATCCAGACTTCATGCACATTGCCGGCGCTCTCGCGCAGGTAGTTGACGACCACTTTCTGGTTGACGAGCGCGGCCGACATGACGAGCAGGTTGTCGGCGCCCCGGATGCGCGAGCCGGGCGAGAGCCGGTCGGGCTTGCCGTCCAGCGTGATCTCGGGCGGGGCGACGACGACCATCTCGCCGCGCAGCGCGGCGGCGGGGAATTGCCGGACGGCGGGCTTGAAGTCGGCGGTCTGGGCGCTGGCGCTTGTGGCCGCCAGGAGGAAGAGGGCGCTTAGAAAATGCGGCGTGCAGCGGTTCATGGTGTTTGTCCAGAGGCTGTTGGGGGTTGGAACCGCTGATTATCTCAGGTGGGCTGGCGCTTCCTGGTTTTGCTGGCCGGGAGTCGCCCGGCGGCGACTCACTTGTCTTTTGCTTTGCCAAATAGACAAGTAAGCAAAGAAAAGGCGACCGGCTATCTGGGTCCCTGCGCTTCGCTTCGGGCAGCCTGCGCTGACCGGCAAAGCGGGGGTGCGCGCAAACTTAGCCAAGGCTCAAACAGCGCGTGGCCCTGATCCCGTTTTCCCCGGGCAGCGCAGGCCCAGCCAGAACGGGTGGGGAAGCAGACAAGGAGCAGAAGGCCCGGATGGGGGCCAGCGGTCGTCGAGCGCCCGGGCTACCGGTTTCTCACGGCGTTGTTGATCGAGTCGTTTATCGTGGCCTGAAGGTTCAAATTTTTGACCAGGCTCAGGCCGTTGCTGGTCGCCTGAATGACGGTCTGGTTGCGTATCGTCTGGTTGTTCAGCGTGTTCTGGACATAGGTCGCCAAAGGAACGGCGGCACCGTTTTCGACCGTGTTGCCGGGGCCGTTTTGCACGACTTGCGCCCGCGCCTGCGAGGAAACCTGTTGGCTGACCGCATCGAGCTGCGCCGCCGTCAGCTTGCTGGTGTCGCCCACCTGGAACGACGTGCTGGTGACCAGCTGGCCATTGACGAACAAGGCCCGGCTGATGCCGAAGGACACCATCAGGCCGCCGCCGGCGTCGAAACCGCCGCGCAACTGGTCCAGCGTGCGGTCGCTGGCGGCCATCCATACTGAGCCGTCCGGCGGCGTCGCGGCATTCTGGGCATGGCAGGTGACGCTCACGAGAAGCGCGCTCAGACTGCAAAGCGTGCGTGGCCAGCTCATCAGAAGTCTCCCGGACCGCGCGCCGGCATGGTGACGCCCGCCAGCCCGTTTCGGCTGATGCCGGCCGCCAGCGGCGCCTGGGGAGCGGCGCGCCAGTCGGCCGCGAGGTTGAATTTCGCCGATTCCATGCGGTTGTGAATGACAAACATCAGGTGGCTTTGCCAGCTGGCCTCGAAGCTCTTTCTGGGCACGGCGCGCGTGCCGTTCGCCGGATCGCCGATCAGCACCCTGTCGCCCTGCAGTCCCTTCACCACTACGAAATGGTGGTAGCCGTTTTCGTTGAGCAATACGATGGCCGGCACCCGTGCTTCAACCAGCTTGTCCAGCGGTTTGTCGAAGCCGTCGGCTTCCAGGCCCTTCGATTTGAGAAATTTTTTCATGTCGAGCAGCGAAAAACCTTCGCGTTTGATTTTTTCCTGGTCGCCATTGCGGTACATGTATTCGAACACCACGCTTTCCGAAATAGGCATGCCGTAATGATGCGTGAGCAGCGTTGCAACGGCCGCCGAGCCGCAGCTGAAGTCGAATTGCTGCAGCACGGTGCCCGCCAGACGCGCCTGCCGGACGCTGACGACCTGCATCGTGACGTCGCCGCTTCCCATCGATGGCAAAAACGCCTGCTCGGCTCGTGCCGCCGGAAGCACGCAGGCGATGCCGGTCGCGAGCAGAAAATGAAGCGTGGCGCTGCGCATCAATCGCTCCGTTCAATTCAACTGCAGATTGAGGATGGTCGAGTTCTGGATCAGCACATTGGCGCCGGAGTTTTGAATCACCACCGGCAAGCCGGTCATGTTGGCGAACGAGCCGGCGTTGATGTTGTTGGTGCCGGTTGCCACGTTGGTCGCCGCGTTGCCGGCCGTCGTGCCAGCCAGCCGCGCATCGTTGTTGACGGTGTCGGTGCCGCCGCGGTAGTCTTCCAGCGAGGCTGCTGCGACAGGATTGTCGAACCCGCCATTGGCGCGCGCGCTAAAAGTAAAAGCGTCGGACTGCGCCCCGGGCGATGCCTGCGCGAAGACCTGTGCGGGCAATGCGATGGCCAGCACTGCGCCAACGAGCCAGGAAATAGTGGGTTTTTTCATTGCGATCCCTTGGGGTATGGGGCATGCGGCATTCGGCCGCGACAGGCCGGCATCGACCCTGGCATGAAGCCAGGCGCGACGCCGGCCCTGGCTTGGCTTACCTGCCGACCGACAGGTTGGCCTGGACGTTCACGCTTTGCTGGATCAGCGAAGCCAGGCCGCTGTTCATGCTGAGGACCATGATGCCGGCTGCCGATTGCGCCGTGCTGGTCATGGTGTTGGACATGTTGAACGTTCCCGCGTTGACGTTGTTGCTGCCGCCAGCGCCGCCTGCGCCACCGTTGCCCACGGCGGCGTTTGCCGTGCCGCCCGTGCCGCCGCCTGCGCCGCCAGTGCCCGTAGCGCCCGTTCCGCCGGTGGCGCCAGTGCTCGTGCCTGTCGCGCCAGTTGCGCCAGTCGCGCCGGCTGCGCCTTGCGCGGTTCCGCCCGTGGCGCTGCCGTTCGTGGCGCTGCCGCTGCTGGCCGTCGTGGTTGCGTTGCCGTTGGTTGCCGGGCCGCCAGCGCCGCCCGTGCCGGCGGTGTTGGTGGCCGCGGCGCCAGCGGCGCCAGTGCCAGTGCCGGTTCCCGCCGTGGCGGTGTTCGCGCCAGACGTACCGGCGCCGCCGGTGCCGCTGGTGGCGCCCGTCGTGCCAGCGCCGCTGGTGGAACTGGCCGAGTTCGTGCCGCTGCCGCTGGTGCCCGTGGCTGCTCCGGCGGTACCCACGCCGCCGGTGCCGTTTCCGCCGGTGCCGGCATTACCGGTCGTACTGGTCGTGCCGCCCGCCGCGCCGCCGGTGGTGCCGCCAGTGGCGGTGCCGCCCAAGCCGCCTGCGCCACCTGCGCCGCTAGTCGCCAATGGGGTTCCATTGCCGCCGTTGCCGCCCGAAGACATGCCCGACGATGGCGTGCTGCCGCCGTTGGCATTGCCTGACGCACCTGGACGCGAGCCGCCAGCGCCGCCGGGGCCATTGCCGCCGGAGCCGTTCGACGCGCTGCGTGTCGCACCGCTGGTGGACGTGCTGCCGCCAGCCGTGCTGCCGCCGCCGGTGGCGCCGCTGCTTGCCGTGGCGCCGCCGCCGCTGGCACCGTTGCTTGCCGTGGCGCCGCCGCCGGAACCCGTGCCGCCGCCGCCAGCGCCGCCCGATGCGCCTGTGGCGGTACCACCAATGCCGCCGCTGCCTGCGTTGGCGCTGCCGTTTGATGCCGCACCCGGCGTGGCGGCGCCAGTGGAGGCGCTGCCGTTGGTTGCGTTGGCTTGGCCGCCCGCGCCGCCAGCGCCGCCCGCACCGCCAGCGCCGCCAGTCGCCACACCGCCGCTGCCGCCGGTGCCGCCGTTGCCGCCGGTGCCCGAGCCGCCGTTGCCGCTATTGGCGCCGCCGGTTGCATTGCCACCGGTTCCGTTGCCGCCCATGGCGCCGCTTGCGCTTCCGCTATTGGTCGCGATATTGCCGATGTTTTGAACCGTGACGCCGGTCACCGTGCCGTTGAGCGTGCTGACCGCCGTGGCCGTCGACGTGTTGAACGCGTTGCTGAACGTGGACGTCGAAGTCGCGCCGTTGTTTGCCGCGACAGCGCCGACAGCCGATGCGTTGGCGTTGCCCGTGTTGTCGCGCATGCTGCCAGCGCTCTTGTCATTGTTTTGATCCGACAGGTTTCGATTGTCCTGCGATGCCGTCGAGAACTCGTTCGCATTCGGGCCGGCGCCCGTTTGCGTCGAAGTCGCGGTTGCGGTTTGAGCCCCGGTCGTGCCGGATGTCGTCCCGTCCGTTCCGTTGTTGACGGGGTTTGCCCATGCGGACGCAAACGCAAGTGCGATGGCCGAAGCCACAAGTGTCTTTTTCATGAAATCACCTTTAAACGATTGATAAATACTGGTCTGACGAACAGCCTCGGGTGACCTGCGTTGCGGCAAATCAAACGGTGAGTAGCAAGTTGGAGGCCATGAGTTTTCGGCGGTGTACGAAAGCGTCGGTCTCACTGGAGAAACAAAGAAATGCCGCTTTTCGACAGAAACGAACCTGGGGCATAAATCAGGCGGGATGTCACAATTTTCTGACAGTCATGCCAAATTCCTAAACCGGAAGAGGCTTAACTCCCACTCCAGCCAGGTGTTCGGCAGTAAAAAGCTGTGAAAAACTCGATGCGGTTGCTTTTTCGCAACTGTCTCAAGTTTGTGATACTGATTTCAGACGATGGATTGAGCAGAGCGCCTTGGACGCCGGCTGAAATTGCTGGTTTAGCTGCCATACCATTCGAGCCAGCTGATGACTGAGGCCTGATGCGCGAGTGCATCAGAAATGTGACAGCGGCTAGCTGGACACACGGTAAAGGGCCGCCCCTGCAGATTTCGGCCGGCGCAAGCCGTTTTTCTATTGAGAAATTGTTGTGAATGTTTCGTAAAAGGCGAGTAACTGAAGTTACTTTTCTTAGCGATTTTTTATAGCCCAAATTTAAATCCAGTTGCCTTACGCTAACGTAACACTCACAACAACACATAAAAGGGAGCGTCATGAAAATATCTCTCAATAAGGGGCGGCTGGGCATCCTTGCGTATTCCACCTTGGCTTTGACGACGACGGCATCCTTGGCGCAAAGCACACCGGGGGCTGGCGAGGCGGGGGGAATGCGAATCGAGCAGCTGCAGCGCCAACTCAGCGAGCAGGCGCGCCAGCTCGAGGCGCTCAAGCAGTCGTTGGCCGAGCAGGAGGCGCGCCAGCGGGAATTGCAGCGCTCGCTGGGCGACGAGTTGCGTGGCGCGGGCCAGCCGTCGGGTACGCAGCAACCGGCAATCGAAGTCAGCAGCGTCTCCACTTCCGCTTCCGACACCACCGAGCGGCCGGTGCGTGTGGGAGCCGCGCCAAGCGCCACGGCGGCGGCGGTTCAATCTCCCGAAGTCGGGTCGTTGTTCGAAATGCCGGGCATCCTCACCCCCAAGGGAAAAGTCATTCTGGAGCCGTCGCTGCAGTATGTCTATTCATCGAGCAACCGGGTGGCCCTGATCGGCTACACCATTATTCCAGCGTTGCTGATCGGCCTGGTCGATGTGCGGGAGGTCAAGCGCAACACGGTCACCGCCGCCCTGACCACCCGCTACGGCTTGAACAGCCGCTGGGAGCTCGAGGCCAGGCTGCCCTATGTCTATCGGTCCGACGCCACGATCAGCCGCGAGATTTTCACCGGATCGGCTTCCGACAACGCCTTCAACAACAGCGGCAAGGCTGTGGGCGACGTTGAATTGGCGGCGCGCTATCAGCTCAATGAGGGAGGGCCGAACCGGCCCTATTTCATCGGCGCCCTGCGCTTCAAGTCGCGCACCGGAAAAGACGCGTTCGAGGTGGTGACGGACTGCGCCACCCGCTGCATCGGCAACACGACGGGAACCGGCCTGCCGCTGAGCTTGCCCACCGGCTCGGGGTTTTATTCGCTGCAGCCCGGCCTGACCTGGCTGTTTCCGTCCGACCCGGCCGTGTTCTTCGGCGGCTTCAGCTACACCTACAACTTCAAGCGCGACAACGTGAGCCGCCTGGTGCTCAACGGCGAGCGGGAATATATCGGCACCGTCGAGCCCGGCGGCATCTTCGGCGTTAATTTCGGCATGGGACTGGCGTTGAACGACAAGTCGTCGCTCAGCCTGGGGGTCGATCTCAATTCGGTCGGGCGCACGCGCCAGAACGGCGACCCGGTGCGGGGCTCCGTGCGCACGCAGCTGGCAAGCCTGTTGTTGGGGTATTCCTACCGCTACAGCGATAAAACGGCTTTCAGCATCTCGGTGGGGGCCGGGCTTACGCGGGACACGCCCGACTTGACCCTGAATCTAAAAATCCCGATGTCTTTTTAAAGCGTCGTCATGCGCTCAAGAAAAGTTCTTTGCCTCAGCCTGGAGGACGATTCCGAAGAAATAGTCCGGCATTTGCGTCTCGAAGGCTGGGAAGTGCTGTTCGCCGCCGATCTGGCGGCGGCGCAGCGCCTTCATCTGGACCCTTCCGTGCAGGTCGGCGTGCTGCTGCTTGGCAACCTGTCGGCGGACCGGCTGGCGGTGGAGGAATTCTTGCGGCTGTCGCGCCGAATGGAATGGGTGGGCGTCGTTCCGGCCGATGCGCTCGACTCGCCGATCGTTCGCGAGTTGGTGCTGAACTACTTTTTCGACTACCACACCAAGCCGTTCGACTGGCGCGTGCTCGACCTCACGCTGGGCCACGCGTTTCGCCGCGCCATGCTGCGCGGTCTTGAGCACCAGATCCCGCAGACCCATGGCAATCTGGGCATGGTGGGCAACAGCGCGGCGATCGCCGACTTGCGGCGGCAGATTCGAAAAGTCGCCAGCAGCGAAGCGCCGGTCCTCATCGGCGGCGAAAGCGGCAGTGGCAAGGAATTGGCCGCGCGAGCCGTTCACCAGTGTTCCTGGCGCGCCGACGGGCCGTTCGTCGCGGTGAATTGCGGCGCGATCGCCCCTTCGCTGATTCATTCGGAACTGTTCGGCCACGAGCGCGGCGCGTTCACCGGCGCCACCGCAAGCAAGCAAGGCTTGATCGAATCGGCCAACGGCGGCACTTTGTTTCTGGATGAAATCACCGACTTGCCGCTCGAGCTGCAAACCAATCTCCTGCGCTTCCTGCAGGAGCACACCATCCATCGCGTGGGCGCGACCCGCAGCCTGGAAGTCGATGCCCGGGTGATTGCGGCGTCGCATGTGGACCTGTCGCGGGCGGTCAGCGCGGGCCGGTTCCGGGAAGACCTGTTTTATCGCCTCAATGTCCTGCCCATCGTGGTGCCGTCGCTGCGCGAACGCCTGCCCGACGTGCCGATACTGGCGCAGCATTTTTTGCAGCGCTGCAGGCTTGAGCGGCGCCAGCGGCCCGTGGCCGGGTTCAGCCGTCACGCCATCGCGGCCATGATGTCGCACGGCTGGCCGGGCAATGTGCGCGAGTTGTACAACCGGGTGCAGCGTGCCCTGGTGATGACCGACCACACCCTGCTGATGCCAGGCGACCTGGGGCTGGCCGTGAAAAGCGGTGTGTCCGGCAGGGCGCTCGATGCGGTGCGGACCCTGGCCGAACGCGACGCCATTGCGACGACGCTCGGACGCGTCGGTCACAACATCACCCACGCGGCGCGAGAATTGGGCATCTCGCGAATGACGCTGTACCGGCTGATCGACAAGCATGGCTTGAGCCCGCAAGGACCGCGGTTGAGCGCCTAGAGCGGATTGCAAGTGAGTGAAGTCAACCCTTGATCGCGCTCCGGACAGGCTGTCTGGTCAGGCCGGCCCAGGTTTTCGGCCCTAGCCGTCGCGTTATTCGGACGTATGGGCATATTTCTTGAAAAGAGGAAAGAAAAACCAAAGTGAGACGAGCAAGCAAAACGTTGCGATTCCTCCCAAGCTGGCAATCCATAAATTTCTGAGCACGGCCAAAACGACGACATAGACGTCAAGCGAGAACGCCAGCAGCAGCGGCACCATGGCGCTGGTGATAAGCGTCGACGACAGATTTATCATGCGGCGAGAAACTTTTCCTCGCTCGGCCAAACGGTGATAGGCCGCCGGAGTCATCAGCAAGCCCATCGACAGCGTCAAAAATCCGAGCGCGATCAGATACGCTGATCGGCTGCCCTGCGAAAGCTCATCGAACTTGGTGTTGAACACCGCCATGGTTTGAAACCCGATCAAGGCCTGAATGCCAGGCAGCACCATTCGAGCCTCCTCGATGACGGTTTGCATTTCATCCTTGAGCGACTCTTGCTCTTGCTTTTCCTTTTGGTCGTTCTTTTCCATCTTTTTTCCACAAAATGGCTTCGGTTGATGAAATGCATAGCGCACCCGTGTGCCAGTATCTACTCTAAGATGATCAGAAAGCTGAATCACCATTAATTGGCATCGAAAGGAATCAACGTGACTGATAAAAAAGAGGTGAAATGGCTGCCAGAGCCTGCGGCTACGGACTACGATGCGGCGCAATCTTTCCTGCAATTGCTCTACAGCGCTAAAAAAGTGCGTCGCTGGGGGAAGAAGCTGAAATGGCAGGAGATCAGTCAACACGCGGCCAAAGACATTCTGCGAGCCTCTGGCACGCCAATGTCGGAAATACAGGCGTTTGACTGGTCCAAGCAGCAAAAAGAAATACATCAAGGCAAACCGTTGTCGCCTATTTTGCTGGTCAGGCAGGACAACGGTGGGCACCTCATTATTGCCGACGGCTTTCATCGAATGTGCGCTCTTTTTGCCAATGATCAGGAAATCAAGGTCCCATGCAAGATCGTCTAAAAGTGCGTATCCAAAGCGTGGAGGTCCTGTTTTTGCGTTCATGGACGCACCTGCGCGATCAGCCTTGGACGACCGAGGCACATGCGGCTTGTGGTCATTAGGAGCTAAAAGACAAAAAGCCCCGCCGAGCGTTTGCTCGGCGGGGCTTTTTTAGCTTTTCCATCCTGGTGGTGATAGGTGGACTTGAACCACCGACATCAGCATTATGAATGCTGCGCTCTAACCAACTGAGCTATATCACCGTACGAGCGAAATTATAGCGAAGCGGCGCGGATTTTTCAGCGGTGCCTGAAGTCCGGCTTGCGTTTATTGACGAAGGCGTCCATGCCTTCTTTCTGGTCTTCGGTCGCGAACAGCGCGTGGAACAGCCGCCGCTCGTACATCACGCCATCGCTCAGACCACTCTCGAAGGCGCGGTTCACCGCTTCCTTGGCGGCGTACAGGCTGGGCTGGCCGTAGCCGCAGATCGTCAACGCCGCGCCCAGCGCCTCGTCCATCAGCTGCGCCAGCGGCACGACGCGGCTGACGAGGCCGGCGCGCTCGGCCTCGACCGCGTCCATCATGCGGCCGGTCAGCGCCATGTCCATCGCCTTCGCCTTGCCGACCGCGCGCGGCAGGCGCTGCGTGCCGCCGGCGCCTGGAATGATTCCGATCTTGATCTCGGGCTGGCCGAATTTGGCGTTGTCGGCGGCGATGATGAAGTCGCACATCATCGCCAGCTCGCAGCCGCCGCCGAGCGCGAAGCCGGCGACCGCGGCGATCACCGGCTTGCGCACGCCGCGAATCTGCTCCCAGTTGCGCGTGATGTAGTCGGCCTTGTACACGTCGGCGAAACTGTATCCCGCCATGGCGCCGATGTCGGCCCCGGCGGCGAAAGCCTTTTCGCCGCCGGTCAGGATGATGCAGCCGATGCCGTCGTCGGCGTCGAAAGCCTTCAGCGCCGCGCCGAGCTCGTCCATGAGCTGATTGTTCAGCGCATTGAGCTGCTTCGGCCGGTTCAGCGTCACGATGCCGACCTGGCGCGAATCCGGGCCTTGTCGGGACGTGACGATCGTTTCGTAGCTCATGCAAGGCCCCTTTTTTTGAACGCTGAATCATGCCATGGCGGGTCCTCGCCACACAATGCGGGACTCAACTTCAGGAGCCATTGATGACCGCTTTTTCTTCCGAACCCAGCGCCGAAGCCACCGTGCTGTATGCCGCGCACGGCGCGGTGGCGCTGCTGACGCTGAACCGGCCGCTGGCGCTGAACAGTTTCACGCGCCGGA
>CAXSGT010000017.1:26271-27639 GCA_964236835.1 uncultured Polaromonas sp. | reverse complement strand
GCCTTCAGCGCCGACGAGCGCCCGCATTTCCCGGTCCCAGCCGGCCGGCGCGATGCCTTCTCCGATAATCAGCACCTTGTCGCCGCGCCGCAATTCAAGCAGACCATAGACAATGTCGGAGATCGGTCGCGCGAGCTCGTTCCAGATGAAAGGCAGCCCTCCCGCGATGCCGAAGGCGATCGACCACTTGCGGCGCTCGGCCTCGTCCTGGATCTGCGGGCCGCACAGCTCGACGTCCCAGGGCTGGATGTAGTCCCAGGGACCGCGCTTGCTCTCTTTGTGGATGGACACGCTTGGGGCTCCCCTTACTCGGTTTACTCAGTTTACTCAGTCTTGATATTCGCACGTTTGATGAGATCGCCGTACTTGGTCAGATCGCCGCGGATCGAAGCCGTGAAGGCCTCGCCCGACTGCAGTGCGGGAACCAGGCCGAGATCTTGAAACTTGGCCGTCACCTCGGGACTTTGCACCGCCGCCGCGATGGCCTCGACGAACTTCGCATTGAGCTCGCGCGGTAAATTGGCCGGTCCGAAAAATCCCATCGTCGTGGCGATCACCAGGCCTTGCACGCCGAGCTCCTGCAGGGTCGGAATCGCCGGCAAGCTGGCGATGCGCTGCTCGGACGCGACGCCGAAGATCCGGGCTGAGCCCTTCTGGACCGCGGGCAGCGCGGCGGTATAACCCAGGAACGCCAGGTCGATCTCGCCTGCCATGATGGCTGTCGCCGCCTGGACGACGCCTTTGTAGGGCACGTGCAGCATGTCGGTTCCGGTGAGCTGCTTCATGAGTTCGGCCGCGAGCTGGTGCGGCGACCCGGTGCCCGGCGATGCGTAGGTGAGCTTGCCGGGATTCTTCTTGGCGTACTGAATCAGCTGCGTGATATTGCTGACCGGGACCTTGCTTCCCACCACCAGAAACGTCGGCGCAATGAGAACTTGCGCAATAGGCTGCAAATCGCGCAGCGTGTCGAACGGCGGCTTGGCGGTAATGAAGGGCGTGATCGCCCAGGTGGCGTTGTCGGTGAACAAAATTGTCGAGCCGTCCGCTGGCGAATGTGCGACATTGTCCACCGCCGGGGCGCTCAGCGCGCCCGGCCGGTTGTCCACAATCACGGGCGCGCCATGCCACCATTCGCTCATTTTCTGGCCCAGCAGCCGCGCCACCACATCCGGGGTGGACCCGGCGCCGGCGGAGACGACGATGCGCACAGGCTTGCCTGGGCCGGTCTGCTGAGCGAATGCCGACATGCAAGGCAGCGCAGCCAGCGTGAGGGCGGTGGAAAGAATTTGTCGTCTTCGCATACAACTCTCCTGGGGTTAATAGCTAATGTAGTTGACCCGCCCGACCGACAGCATTCGGCCCTGGTCG
>CAXSGT010000017.1:0-26171 GCA_964236835.1 uncultured Polaromonas sp. | reverse complement strand
CGCCAAAAACTGGCAAGGCGCGGAGTTGCTATTTTATTAATAGCATAATAAGACCGTGGGATGGGCGCATTGGGCATAAAACCTTCCAAGAATCGTGCCCTGCGGCAGGGACGCGGCGCGCCTGTGCCTATACTGCCACCCATCACGGTATGGAGGCAACATGCAAATGACGCAACTGCGACGCTTCGGTGTCAGCCGGCTTGAGCGACCGGGCGGTGTTTTTCGCCCGGCGCCGTCAGGCCCGGCCGCTGGATGGTCATTGCGCAACACCCTGGTGCAAGCCGGGGCCGTGCTTGCGCTGGCGCTGTGCGTGCTTCCCGCGGCCCAGGCCCAGCCGGCGGCGCCCAACGCCAGCTATCCGAGTCGGCCTTTGAGAATTGTCGTGCCCTATCCGCCGGGCAGCAGCCCGGACTTGATGGCGCGCCTGCTGGCGCAAAGTTTCCAGGCGAGCCTGCATCAAAGCGTCATCGTCGATAACAAGGCCGGCGCGCTGGGCGTCATCGGCACCGCCGAAGTCGCGCGCAGCGCCCCCGACGGCTATACACTGCTGCTGACGACCAATACCACGCAGGCGGCAAACGTCGCGCTGGTAAAGGACCTGCAATACGACCCGGTCAAGGATTTCGCGCCCGTCAGTCTTTTGGCGACGGCGCCAATGATGCTGCTGGTTCCGGCCGATTCTTCGATCACGAGTATTGGCGAATTGATCCGCCAGGGCCGCACCAACCCGAAAGGGCTTTCCGCCGGCTATGGATCGGCGGCGTCGCAGGTGTCGTCGGCCAAGGTCCGCTTCGCCGGCAAACTCAATATTGTTGACGTTCCCTACAAGGGAATACCGCTGGCGGTCAACGACTTGCTCGGCGGCCAGCTCGACTTCACCTTCGCCGACCTGCCGGTCGCGCTGCCGCTGATTCGCTCGGGCCGCGCCAGGGGCATCGGCGTGACCTCGACGCAGCGCGTAGCCGCTGAGCCGCAGATACCGGCGCTCGCCGAGTCCTTTCCCGGCTTCGAGGTAATCGGATGGCAGGGCCTGGTGGCGCCGGCGGGAACGCCCGACGCCGTGATCGAAAAACTGTATGACGCGGTGGCGCAGGCGCTGGCCGAGCCGAAGAACGTCGAGCGGCTGAAGACGCTGAGCTTCACTGTCAACCCGCTGCCGCCAAAGCAGTTTGCCGGCTTCATCGTCAGGGAAGTCGCCAAATGGAAAGAAGACGCGAAACAGGCGGGAATGGCGCCGCAGTAAGCAGGCCGGCAACGCAACCCTTTTTATGACAGAACAGCGCATAGATTCGGCAAATAGCAGCCGGCTTGAGCTTGACGCCTGGGTCTGGATGCGCGTCAACGAAACTTTGCAGGGCTATGCCGACGCGCTCGACCGCGGCGACATCGAGGCGCTGCTGCAGCACTTCGACGCGGATGCCGAGTGGCATTATTCGCCGACGGCGCTGCGGCGCGGACACGATGAAATCAGGGCTTTTTTTGCCGAGCGCCTGAGCGTCTGGGCGCGCACCAGCCACAACGTCTGCGCGCCGGTGCTCCGGCCCAGCGCCGCGCCTGGCGAGATCGAATCGACGGCGTACTTCACCGCCGAGCATCTGCTGGCCGACGGCTCGCGCTACCGCGGCTGCGGCCGCTATGTCGATGGTATGCGGCTGATGCAGGGCCGCGCCATCATCACCCGGCGCCAAGTAATTGCCCACCTCACCGAAGGCACCGACCGCGTGTACAACTTTCTTTCCCGAAAACCGTTTCAGCCGCGCTGACGCAAACAACGCTTTCAAAAAATTTCCCCCCAAGCCCGCCACTTTTCATCAGGACACACCATGGATTCAGCCAGCAGCCAGCCCATTTTCGATTTTCACGTCTGGGCGCGTGTCAACGCCGCCTTGCAGGGCTATGCCAATGCGCTCGACAGCGCCGACATGGACGATCTGCTGGCGCACTTCGATGAAAATGCGAAATGGTTCTATACGCCGTCGGCGATGCACCAGGGGCACGACCAGATTCGCGCTTTTTTCGACGAGCGCCTTGGCAAGTTCGCAAGAACGAGCCACAACGTCTGCCCGCCGGTGCTGCGCTCGGGCAGCGTGCCGGGCGAAATCGAATCGACCGCCTACTTCACCGCCGAACACCTGCTGGTCGATGGCTCGCGCTACCGCGTCTGCGGGCGCTATGTCGATCAGCTGCGCCTTACGAATGACCGGGCATTGATCACCCAGCGCAGCGTGGTCGCGCATGTCACTGAAGGCACCGACCGGATCTACAACATGCTGCCGCGCAAATCCGCTGCGGCGGGCTGAACCGCTCCCGCAGCCCACGAAATTTTTTGAAAGCGCACGCCATGAAAAAGACATCCGCAACCGTTGCCATTTTTGCCCTCGCGGGTTTGCTCGTCTTTGCCACGCCGGCAGCGCGCGCCGAGTTTCCGGACCATGCAGTGCGGCTGATCGTTCCCGCAACGGCCGGCGGCACCGCCGACATCCTGGCGCGCCTGCTCGGGCAAAAACTGTCCGAGCTATGGAGCCAGCCGGTGGTGATCGACAACAAACCGGGCGGGCCGGGCATCATTGCCGATGAAACGCTGGCGCGATCGAAGCCCGACGGCTACACCCTAGGCATGGCCACCAGCAGCCGCGCCATCGCGCCGCTGGTGCTCAAAGGGCTGAGCTATGACGCGAAAAAAGATTTTGCGGCGGTCGCCACGATCGCGACGTCGCCCGGACTGCTGGTCGTGAACAGTTCCGCGCTCGATGTGAAGACGGCAAAGGAAGCGTTCGATCTGGCCCGCGCCAACCCCGGCAAGTACAACTATGCGTCGCCGGTCGCGCTGACGAACGGGCACCGCTCGATGGAGCTGCTCAAGCGCGCATCGGGAACGCAGATCCAGCATGTGCCCTACAAGGGCGGCGCGCAGGCCGTCACCGACCTGATGGGCGGGCAGGTGCAGTTTCTGGTGATTTCGATTCCTTCCGTCATCGGCCAGGTAAAGACCGGCAAGCTGCGCGCGCTGGGCGTCACGACACTGCAGCGCTTCGAGGGCCTGCCCGATGTGCCGACGCTTGCCGAAACCGGCTTTCCAGGCTTCGAGTCGGTCGAGTGGTACGGCCTTTACATGCCGGCGGGCGCGCCCGCCGCCGTCATAGACAAGGTTGCGGCCGATGTCCAACGTGTTCTGCGCAACCCCGAAGTGCGCGAGCGCTTTATCGCGCTCGGGGCGACGCCGGCGCCGGGCGGCCCGGCCGACCTCGACAAATTGTTCGACAAGGACTATTCACTGTGGACCCGGCTGGCATCTGAGATCAAGCTGCAGTCCGATTAAGACTCGAAAGGCCTGAATGACAAAGAAAATCATTGTGCTGACCGGCGCGGCAGGCGGCATCGGCCAGGCGCTGACGCGCAGGTTCCTCGACGACGGCGCCGCTGTCGTTGCCGTTGACCTGTTCGAGGACAGGCTGGCGGAATTGAAGCAGGCGATGAACGATTCCGCCAGTCTGACGACATTCAAGGCAGATGTCGGTCTGGAAGCGGACTGCCAGGCGCTTGCCGCCGAGGTCAAGCGGCTGCATTCGCATGTCGATGTCCTCGTCAACAACGCCGGTTATTTCCCGACCCGCGAGTTCGCGGACATGACTTACGCTGAATGGAAGGACATCATCCGCATCAACCTCGACTCGGTATTCCTCATGACGTCGGCCCTATTGCCATTGATGGAGCCGCGCGGCTGGGGCCGCATCATCAACATCGGCTCGGGCAGCGTGTTTCGCGGTGTCGCCACGCAGGTTCACTATGTCTCGGCGAAGGCCGGTGTGATCGGCTTTACCCGCTCGCTGGCGCGGGTTCTGGGCGGCAAGGGCATCACCGTCAACCTGGTGGCGCCGGGGCTAACCGCCACGCCGGCGGCGATCGCCAGCCTGGGGGAAGCCGCCATGGCGAAGCGGCGCGGCGACCGCGCAATTCAGCGCGACCAGCAAGCTCAGGACGTCGTGGGCGCGGTCATGTTCCTGGCGTCGCGCGATTCGGATTTCATGACCGGCCAGACGATGGTGGTCGATGGCGGCGCATTGATGAATTGACGCCTTCAGACCGCGGTCAGGCCGCCGTCGTGCGAGAACACCTGGCCCGTCACATAGCTCGACGCGGAAGACGCCAGGTAAACGATCAGCGCGTCCATTTCCGCCGGCTTGCCCCTGCGGCCCATCGGCACCGAGCTCAGAATATGGCGCTCGAAACGCGCGATGTCCTCGGGCGTCGCCGTGGCGCGCCGGGCGCGGCCGAGCTGGGTGCCGCCATGCCAGCCCGGCGCGATGACATTGGCGCGGATGCCGCCCTGCGCGTATTCGGCGGCGACCTGTTTTGTAAAGCCGACGATCGCCGCCTTCGAGCAGGCGTACGCGGCGTTCGAGACCGGAAACGACGGATAAACGCCGACCAGCCCGATAAACGACGCGATGTTGACGATCACGCCTTTTTTCGCCTGCCGCATGGCCCCAAGCACGGCGCGCGAACACAAGAAGGTGCCGCGCACATTCACCGCCATGACGCGGTCCCATTCCTCGATGGCGATGTCATGCGTCAACGCCGGCAGCGCCGCGACGCCGGCGTTGTTGACCAGCACGTCGATCGCCGGATGGTCGCGCGCGACGCCGGCCATAAATTCCCGCACCGAGCGCTCGTCGGACACATCGACCTGGCCGGCGATGCCGGCGCCGCCAGTTCGCGCGATCGATTCGGCGCAGGCGCTGGCGGCAGCACCGTCGATGTCGGCGCAAATCACGCTGGCGCCGCTCGACGCCAGGGCGTGCGCGAACGCATAGCCCAGGCCGCTGCCGGCGCCGGTCACGACGGCGACTTCGCCGCGCAGGTCGAACAGGTTTTTTTGCATGTTGTCGCACTCCTCCGGGAGTTATGGATTTGTCAGCGAATAAAACGTTAATCTACGCCTAGAAGGCGGTGAAAAAAATGAGAACGCGGCAACTTGTGAGCTTTCTGGCCGTTTGCGATACCGGCAGTATCAGCCGCGCCGCCGAAAAACTGTATATCGCGCAGCCTGCGTTAGGCTTGCAGATCCGCGCGTTGGAGGACGAAATGGGCGCGCAGCTGCTGACACGGCACTCGCGCGGCATCCAAGCGACGCCGGCGGGCGAAATCGTTCTGCAATGGGCGCGGCAGACGCTGGCCGACATCGAGCGGCTCAAGGGCCAGCTGCGGGAGTTCTCGGCGGGCGTCGCCGCGTCGGTCACGCTGGGCCTGACGCCGAGCCTGGCGACGGCGTTCGCCGTGCCGATTCTCGGCATGCTGCAGCGGGCCATGCCCGATTTGCGGGTACAGCTGGTCGAGGCGGTCAGCCATGTGCTCGACGAGTGGATCGGCGCCGGCCAGGTCGATCTGGCGCTGGTGTTCGACGGAGTCGCGGGAGCGCCGGTCGGTGCCAGCACGCTGCTGAGCGAGCGGCTCTACTACATTTGCGCAAACGCACATGGGCAGCCGGTAGGGGCGACGATCGAGTTTGCCGAGATTGCAGATTTTCCGCTGGCGATCCAAGCGCCTAACGATGCGATTCGAATGACAGTCCAGGCCGCCGCCGACAAGGCCGGGCTGACGCTGCGCCTTGACTACCAGATCCAGTCCTTCGGCGTGATGTTCAAACTGATCCGCGCCGGCCTGGCCAACGCCATTCTGCCGTTGCCGATGGTGTTCGACCAGGTGCAGGACGGCATCCTGAGCGCGAGAAAAATCATTTCTCCCGAACTCACGCGCCAGCTGCTGTGGCGCCAGAGCGCGGGCTATGCGCAGCCGGCGGCGCTGGACGACATCAAGCGGCTGATCGCGCGCGCCATCCGGGACAGCAGCAGGGCGTCGTTCCTGTCCGGCGCCTACACCTTTCACAGCATGGAGTGACTCGAGTCGATGTTCATCATTCTTTGTTGAGGGCCATGAACATTTGCTCGTAGACGTGGTTCTTTTCGGCCCAGCGCAGTGCCTTGACGCGCTCGACCAGGACCTCGCCGCGTGATGGCTCAGGGTCGCTGAGGAGCCGCATCACTTCATCAATATAGTCGGCCAGCGGCATCGCGTTGGGGTCGGTCGCCTGACCGGGTCCGGTCAGCTCGGTTTGCACATACGGCGGGGCGAGCTCGAAGACTTCCACAGACGTTCCCCGAAGCTGAAAGCGCAGCGACTGCAGCCAGGAGTGAAGAAAAGCCTTGCTGGCGCAATAGGTGGGGAAAGCCGCGGTGGGAACAAAAGCCAAGCCTGAAGACGTGGTGACGATCGTTGACTTCGGCTGGCGCTTGAGGATCGGCAGCAATGCGGCGGTGAGATCGAGCACGCTGACGATATTGGTTTGAATGATGGAACGCGTCACGGAAAGATCGACGGTGTCAGTGGCCAGGTCTTCGGGCCTGGAGATGCCCGCATTGTTGACAAGAACGTTAAGGCCGGGGAACTGCTGCCCAACACGAGCCGCGAAGGCGGCGATGGCGCCGGGCTTCTCGACGTCAAGCTGTAGACCACGCATCCCCGGGTTGGCTAAGCTAATCTCATCGAGCAAATTCCGACGGCGACCCGCGATGATGACTTGATTGCCGCGCTGATGAAAAACCTCGGCAAGGGCGCGGCCGATACCGCTAGTGCCGCCGGTGATGAGAATGGTGTTGCCAGTGAGATTCATGAATATTTTCCTTAGCCGGCGACCGCGGGCTTCAACACTTCCCCGCACCACTGCCGGAAGCTGGTGGGGCTGCTCGACTGGGGCGTGCGCGGCACGGCATTGTCAAGGCCCCCATTTTTAGCCATCGCCATGTCCAGCATGCCCTGCGCCATCGCGTCGGACATCCCGAACCCGGTCAGTCTGGCCTTGAACGCCTCAGTTGGGATTTGCTGGAAGCGCACCGGCTTGCCCAGCACCTCGGACATGATCCGCGCCATGTCGTTGAACGACAAGTCTTCGGGCCCGAGCACCGCGACGCTATCGTGGCCGCTCCAGGAAGTATCGAGCAGCAGCCTGGCGGCCACGGCGGCGATGTCGCGGGTGGCGCAGGTGGGAAACTTGCAGTCACCGGAGATCGGCGAAGTGAACATGCCCTGGCTTTTGATCAGCGCCGCCTGGCGCAACAGGTTGTCCATGAAGGAGGGCATCGTCAACGCCCGGTAGCTCACGCCGGTGCTGGCGATCAGGTCGTCCATCGCCAGCGACGCCGTGACATAGCCGGCGTTCGCGGCCACCGCGGTCCCTCGGCCCAAGGCCGAGACGCCGATGACCCGCTTGACGCCCTGGCTTCGAAGAGCATCGCAGGCCGGCCGGCTGAAATCCACGTAGGCGGCCTCGACGCTATCGGCGCGGGGGTCCGGCGGCACCAGCCAGAACACCGCGTCAGCGCCCGCGAACGCCTGCCTCGCAACCTTGGCGTCGCCGTGCGACCCCTGCACGACCTCGACGCGCTCGCGCAAGCGCGGCGGAAGGCGAGACGGGTCGCGCGCGATCACGCGGATGGACTCGCCACTGTCGAGAACATTTTCAAGGACCTGTTGTCCGATGGCTCCCGTGGGTGCGGTGATGACGATCATGGCGCTTTCCTTCATTGCCTAAACAAAAGTAAACTATACCGTACCGTTTACTTATTGTCAAACAAAGCGTAGGCGACAATCGGCCATGGCAAAGCGAGGCGACACACTTCATGAGCACATCCTATGGGCCGCCAAGGACGTTTTTCTTGAAATGGGTTTCGAGCGGACGTCGATGGATGCCGTCGCGAGCCGCGCGCAAACCTCCAAACGCTCGCTGTACGCCCACTTCGAGAGCAAGGAAAAACTGTTCCTCGCGGTCATCGACCTGGCGCGCGGGCTTTTTCTCGAAAAATTGAAACTGCCCGGCGATTACTCGGACAAGCCCGCCGATGCGCTGGCGCTGTTTTGCGGCCGGTATCTTGAAATTCTGCTTTACCAAGGCTGGATTCGGCTGTGCCGCGTCAGCATGGCGGAAACCACACGGTTCCCTCAGGGCGCTGCGCAGAATTTCGACGTGCTGTTCACCGAGGTTCAGGCCCGCCTGGCGTCTTACCTGAAGGCAACGTTCCGGCTGAGCGTCCGCTCCAGCGCCGGGGCAGCCCAGAAGCTTGTCGGGCAGATTCTTTACCCCCGGTTTCCGCGCGCCCTGTTCGGCCTGGACAAGCTGGCCGAGAGTTTCGATCCGCAAGCCCTGGCGCAGGACTTCGACCTGAAACCGATTCGCAAAGCCGTGGCAGAGTTGGTCGGGTCGCTGAAGAAACGTTAGGGGCAGCCTGCGCCACCAAGGACTCAAGAGCCGCCACGCCACGGGGGCGTCAGGGCGTTTCCCAAGGGCTGCTCGTTCGAGTCGGAATGATAGCCAACGAGCGCGGGCTGGACGTCCGCCATTCCCGCGACATTCCGCAGGAACGCGCCGTATATGATGCGCCATGCTTGACCATGTCCCCGCCAAATCAGGAGATTTCCAATGACGCCGAGCCGCCCGGTTCCCGCAGTTTCCTCCGCCGGACCAGCCCGCCGCGCCGTGCTGGCCTTCATGCTGCCGACCATGCTGCTTTTCACCGGTGCGCCGGCCACGGCGCAGTCGGACTACCCGAGCAAGCCGGTCAGGTTCATCGTCCCGAGCGCCGCCGGAGGCTCCTCCGACATCATCGCGCGCGTCGTCGCGCAGAAGCTGTCGGAACTCTGGGGTCAGCCGGTCGTGATCGACAACCGGGGCGCGGTCAGCGGCATCGTGGGTGCCGAACTCGGGCAGAAAGCAGCGCCCGACGGCTACACGCTGACGGTGGGAAACAGCGGAACCCATGTCATGAACTACGGTCTGTACAAAACCCTGCCCTACGACCCCATCAACGGCTTCGCGCCAATCGCGAAAATGGGCGTCTCGCCGACGGTGCTGATCGGCAACTCGAGCCTGCCGTTCACCAACGCCCGCGAACTGGTGGCGTACTCCAAGGCCAACTCGATCAACATGGCGTCGCCGGGAGCCACCGCGCTTTTCGCATCCCGGATGTTCAATTCGATGGCCGGGACCGACATCACGATCATCCCCTACAAGGGCAGTGCGCCGGCCGATCTCTCGGTGATCCAGAACGAGACACAGGTCGCGTTCACCTCGCTGGCCAGCGCGCGCTCCCACGTGCAGGGCGGCCGGGTGCGGATCATCGCAACGACCTCACTGGCGCGCGAACCGGCTATTGCGAATGTGCCGACGCTCAACGAGTCGGGTGTGAAAGGCTACGAACTGGAGTTCTGGGTCGGCCTGTTCGCGCCCGCCGGCACGCCGGCCCGCATCGTCGAGAAGGTCAACGCCGACCTGGCCAGGGTGCTCAAGAGCCCGGACGTGCAAAAACGCCTCGATGAGGTGGGCTTCAGCGCCGCCTATATGCCGACCGCGGCGTTCGCCGACTACGTGAGGAAGTCGGCAGAAAAGAACGCCAAGCTGATGCGTGAACTCGGCATCCAGCCCGAATGAGCTTTTCCGCAGCCGTGTCGATGAGCAAAAGCGAGTTGCGCGACGGCATGGCCATAGCCTGGGACGAGCCGATCGAGATGGACGACGGCCTGGTGCTGCGCGCCGATGTATTCAAGCCCGAAGCGCCGGGGCGCTATCCGGTCATCATGAGCTACGGACCCTACGGCAAGGGCGTCGCGTTCCAGGAAGCCTACAAGGGCGCCTGGGACATCATGGCCGCCGAGTTCCCCGACGCGCTTGCCGGCTCTTCCAACCAATACGCCAACTGGGAAGTGTGTGATCCCGAGAAGTGGGTGCCCGACGGCTATGTCGTCGTGCGGGTGGACTCGCGCGGCGCGGGCCGCTCGCCCGGCCGCCTCGCCCATAACAACGCGCGCGAGAACCGCGACTTTCACCTGTGCATCGAATGGGCCGCGACGCAGGCCTGGTCCACGGGCAAGGTCGGGCTGAACGGCATTTCGTATTACGCGGCGGCGCAGTGGCGCGCGGCGGCGACGCAACCGCCGCATCTGGCGGCGATCTGCGTCTGGGAGGGCTGGCAGGACAACTACCGCGACGCCAATCGGCATGGCGGCATCCTCTGCTCGTTTCGCAAGAATTGGCAGCACATGCAGATCAAGACCGTGCAGCACGGCGTCGGTGCGCGCGGCCGGCGCAGCCCGGTCACAGGCGAGCTGGCCTGCGGCCCGGAAACGCTGAGCGACGAAGAACTTGCCGCCAATGCCGAAGACCTCTGGGCCGATCTCTCCGGTCATACGACCTTCGACGACTACTACCGGGAGCGTTCGGCCGATCTTTCCAGGGTCGTCGTCCCCCTGCTGTCGGCCGGCAACTGGGGCGGCGCCGGGCTTCACGGGCGCGGCAACGTCGAGGGTTATCTCGGCGCGGCGTCTGAACAGAAATGGCTGGAAATTCACGGCGGCTCGCACTGGTCGCCGTTCTATGTGGACTGGGGCGTGCGCCTGCAAAAAGACTTTTTCGCCCATTTCCTGCAAGGAGCCGACAACGGCTGGAACCAGCGACCGGCAGTCGAGCTGCAGATTCGCCACGTCGACAAGTTCGTGCAGCGGTTCGAGAACGAATGGCCGATCGCGCGAACATCGTGGACGCCGATGCATCTGAACCCGTCCACCATGTCGCTGTCGCTGCGGCCCGCGGCTTGCGCAAAATTGAGCTACAGCGGCGCCGGAGACGGCGTTGTCTTCATGACCGCGGCGTTTGAGTCCGAAACCGAAATCACCGGCCCTTCGGCGCTGACGCTGCACGTCTCGTCGGCGACGTCCGATGCGGACCTGTTCGTGGTCTTGAGCCTGATCGCGCCGGACGGCAGCGAGGTGGTCTTTCAGGGCGCCGTCGATCCTCATACCCCGATTGGTCAGGGATGGCTGCGCGCCTCGCATCGCAAGCTCGACCCCGCGCGTTCGCTCCCCTGGCGGCCTTATCACACGCATGACGATATTCAGCCGCTGCGACCGGACCAGATTGTCGAGCTTCAGATAGAGATCTGGCCGACGTGCATCGTCGTGCCGAAGGACTACTGTATTGCCCTGGCCGTGCGCGGCAAGGACTATGTCTGTGCGCTCGACGCCGACGCGGGCACCGCGCTGTCGATCATTCGCCATCCGATGCGCGGCTGCGGTCCGTTCGTGCACGACGACGAGGGCGACCGTCCGGCGTCGGTTTTTGGCCGCGAGGTCACGCTGCATTTCGGTCCCGATTACCCGGCGACGCTGCTGCTGCCGCTCATTCCCCAGCGCTGAGGCGCAAGATTCCCATGCCGACGGCGATTCGCGCCCTAGACATTGCCCTTCGACGGCACGACGGGCAGCAACACATGCGAGTCGTAGCGCCTGCCGGTATGAATCGTGTAACTGCCGTCGATGAACACCGGCGCCGGCCGGTCCACCGGATCGGTGTGATAGAACTGGCCGGGGGCGACGCCATCGACCGGCGTGACCGAGATCTGCAGCGTGCTTCCCTTCGGGAAAACCATGCTGGTCGGCCAGATTTCGACATCGAGCGGCACAATCTCGCCGCCGCGCAGCTTTTGCAATTCGTCGTGCGTTTGATACGGCTGGGAATCGGTCGATTTCGCCGCGTCGAGCTTGCGGTGGCTTGCGCGCAGCCAGCCCTTGGCGATCGGCCCCCGCGGCGTATAAGTCGTTTCGACCAGCACTTCATTGCCGGCCGCGTCGAACTGCCGCACGTCGATAAAAATGTCGGCGTCGTCGGTCGATGATGAAACCCATAGCCTGACCTTCATCGGGCCGGTGATCTCCACCTCGCTGTCGAACGGCGCGCTGCGAAAATGCGCGGCGCCCGTCTTGCCGGTGTAGGAAACACTGGCTTCGACCGCCGGCGGTTGCAGTTGCAGCGACAGGTCGCCCGCATTGAGGTATTGCCGCGTCCACGCCGTCCGCGCGATCGGCCACTCGTTTTCCCAGCGCCAGCGAAATGAATTGCCCGGTCCGTTGCGTATCGCCAGCTTGATCGGTTTTGTCGTCGGCAAGCCGTTGTCGACGCCCTTGAGCCAGTAATCGAAAAACCGCAGCTGCGTTTCCAGCCCTTCGTCGCCGTAGTAGCTGTAAACGAAATTGCCGCTGTGCATCTCCAGCCACTTGTGCCTTGAGGCCACGCGCTTGTAGCCCTCGACGCAGCCGCGCAGGTGCAGCCCCATGCCGCCCCAGTTGCCCGACGAATACACCGGCACTTCGATGTCTTCGAGCGTTGCCGTCATCGCGGTGTAGGTGTCGTCCAGCAGCTCGTGCCGCCTGATTTCGTCAGGCAGCTCGGAAGCGCGGTTGCGGGCGCGCTCCGCGTCGCCCAGCAGCGGTTCACCGGCCAGGCCCTGGCCGTTTTGACCCTGGAGGATACGCAGCGCATACCAACGGTCCTCGACGAAGCCGTTCGAGAAAATGCCGCCGTGGCGCTGCTCTTCGCGGTAGAAGTCGGAGAACCCTTCCCACGGCAGGATCGCCGCCAGATGCGGCGGATTGCGCGCCGCCACCTGCCACTGCGTGAAGGCGAAATACGACACGCCCGACATGCCGACCTTGCCGTTGCTCCAGCCCTGCGTTCCGGCCCATTCGATGGCGTCGCAGTAGTCGTCGATCTCGGCTTTCGTGTGCAGCGTGAGCAGCCCCGGCGACTTGCGCATGCCGCGCATGTCGGCGCGAACGACGACATAGCCGCGCGGCACCCACCACGCGGGGTCGGGCGTTTCCCACACCATGTACGGGCTCGGGCGCGGCACTTTCGCATACACCTCGGGATTGAATTCGTGAAACGGCAAATCCTTGCCGTAGGGCCCGACGGCGATCAGCACCGGATATTCGCCCGCCTCGGCGGGGCGGTACACGTCGGCGACCAGGTAGCCGCCGTCACGCAGCGGAATCCGGATATCGATTTGCGCCGAAAGAGTGTGCATGCTCATTTTTTCGTCTCGCTTTCGATGCTCTCGGCGATTCGGGTGTACCGAATATGGTCCTGCCTGATGCGCGCGGCGAATTCCTGCGGGCCGGCGACGATGGGCTGAAAGCCGATTTCGAGCAACTTCGAGGAGAACGACGCGTCGCGGCCGATCTGCGCCATCGCGTCGCTTAAGCGCTTGACGACGGCCGGAGGCAGCCCCTTGGGGCCGACAATGCCGAACCAGTTGTCGAACTTCACGTCCGGATAGCCCGACTCGGCGATCGTCGGCACATTGGGCAGCGCCGCGATGCGCTTGCTGTCGGCGACCGCCAGCGGCTTGACCTTTCCGGCCTCGATGAATTGGGAAATCGCCGCCGGCGACGAGAACGCGAGCGCCAGCTGGCCGGCGACCACATCGTTGATCGCGCCGGCGGTGCCGCGGTACGGGACATGAAGAATCTGCACGCCGGCGGCTTTGGCCAGCATGGCGCCGGACAAATGGTGCGGCGAGCCGATGCCGGCCGAGCCGTAGGCGACCTTGCCGGGATTGGCTTTGGCGTAAGCCACCAGCTCTTGCAGCGTGCTGGCCGGAAACGACGAATTCGCCACCAGCACCAAGGGCGCGCTGGCGAGCATGCCGATCGGCGTGAAGTCGGTCTCGACGTTGAATTTCACCGCCTTGTTGATCGCCTTGTAATAAGTCTCGCCCGTCGTGATGAGGAGCAGCGTGTAGCCGTCGGGCGCCGCGCGCGCGACCGATTCAGAGCCGATGGCGCCGCCCGCGCCGGCGCGGTTGTCGACGATGACAGGCTGGCCGACGATTTGCTGCAACTTTTCGGCGAACCTGCGGGCGACGGTGTCGTTGCCCCCGCCTGCCGAGGCTTGCACGACCAGCGTGATGGGTTTGATGGGATAGGCCGGGTTTGAGCCCTGCGCCAGCGCGGCGCTCAGGCACACGGCGGCGAACAGGCCGGGAAGCGTTCGTCGCAAGGTATTTCGGAAGTTCATGATTTTGGCTCCATCGGGAAAAGGCAAATTCTGCGGTTCGCAGCGGTTTTTGTCCAAGACTGAATTTGTTTTGCGGCCGATGTAATTTCGTCTGGAAAGCATGCGGCCATGCGTTTTGCCGCTTGCTGTTTTTACAATACCGGCATCGATCCGCGACAGTAGTGCGCTTCAAAAATAATAGCTAGTAACGCTTGCTGCATAAGCGAAAAATGCCAAAAAGGCTGGTAAAAAGTATTTTGGCCAGGTCCTGGCAAGAAATCGGCGGGCAATCAAGCTGGCAATGAGCCGTCGCGCCGCGGCGGCTACCATCCGGATGTGGACGTTCCGAACGAAAACCGATTGTGAAGAAGGGTTTTTATGACCGATACCGTGTCGATACGCCGGCTGAAAAACCGGTGTTCCAGGCTTTGACGAGGTGCTCGGCGGCAGAGCGCCCGGCGCTGTTTTTTTACCATGCTCGGCGAGCCACCGCTGAAGATGCTTCGCTACCAGCAGCAGTTTTCTCACTTTGACCAGGCGAAAATAAACAGCGCCGTGCGTTTCACCAATCTGTCCGATGACGCCAGGGCCGGCGACCTCGACCAGGTGCTGCGCCGGATCGCCGCCGAGGATTCGCGGCAGCTCGATGCGCCGTGACAGGATATCCCTGCGTCTCAAGCCAGTGAAGATAACGCTTGAGACTATCGGCGCTTGTCATCAAAATACGGAAAGATCGATAGTCTTTCCAACCCGAGGGCGATGACGGGATTTATCCATGCGCGACCAGGTCTTCATCAGCTACAGCCACCGCGACGCCCGCTGGCTGGAGCGCCTGCGGGTTTACCTGGCCCCGCTGGAGCGGCGCGGCCGGATTCGCCGTTGGGACGACACGCGCATCACGCCGGGACAGCGCTGGGAGCGCGAAATCAGCACCGCCCTGGAGCGGACCCGGGTCGCGATCTTGCTTGTCAGCGCCGATTTCCTGGCTTCCGACTTCATTGCCCGCGTCGAGCTGCCGCGCTTGCTTGGCGCGTGTGAAGACGGCGGCATGCTGATCATTCCGGTCGTTCTCGACCATTGCAATTTCGAGCGCTGGGCCGAGCTGGCGCAGTTCCAGTCGATCAACTCGCCGGCCCAGCCGCTCGAGGCGCTCGGCGAATCCGACTGCAAAGCCATTTTGGCCAAACTGGCCGCCGCGGTGGACGACGCCCTGGGCGAAACCGGCAAAACCGCGGCCGGGCCGGCCGCGCCGCCCGCGCGCCTGGCCGGCTTGCCTGCGCGCAATCCGCTGTTCAGCGGCCGCGCCGATGTGTTCGAGGCGCTGGCTGGCGCGCTCGGGCGCGGCGGGCGCGCCGCCCTGTGCGGCCTGCCGGGCTTGGGCAAGACCGAAGCGGCGATCGAATTCGCCCAGCGCCGTCGCCTGTCGTACGACTGGATATTCTGGTCGCGCGCCGATTCCGAGCAGCAAATTATTCGCGGCTTTTGCGCTTTCGCCGCCGCGCTGGGCCTGCCCGAGGCGGGCGCCGCCGATCAGCTGGCGGTGGCGCGGGCCGCGCACGCGGCCTTGTCGGCGCGCTCGCGCTGGCTGCTGATTCTCGACGCGGCCGAAGACCTGGACCTGGTGCGGCGCTGGCTGCCCGCCGGCGACGGCGCGCATGTGCTGCTGACGGCGCGCAGCGCGGCGGTCGGCGGGCTGGCCGAGGCGATCGAACTCGAACCCCTGGAGCCGGCTGAAGCGGTTGATTTTCTGCTGCGCCGCTCGCGCCTGAACGACCTCGCCGCCGGCGGCGACGCGCCCTTGCTGGCGGCCGCGCATGACGTGGCGCAGGCGGCGGCCGGCTTTCCCTTGGCGCTCGACCAGGCCGGCGCGTATGTCGAGGAAACCGGCTGCAGCCTGCGGGATTACATGCTGCTCTGGCGCGAACACAGCCGCCAGCTGCTGGCCGAACGCGGCCAGGGATCGCTGCGCCAGGACGACTCGCTGTTGCAGGCGTGGGCGCTGCCCTTCCAGCAGCTGGAGAGCGGCAATCCGGCGGCCGCGGCGCTGCTGTACCTGCTGGCCTTCTGCCATGCCGACGCGCTGCCGGAAGCGGCCCTGGGCAATGCGGCGCGGCTGGCCGGCTGCCCGTCCGCGGCTGGACTGGCCGACTTGATGGCGCGCAACGCGGCGCTGCGCGAAGCGCTGCGGTTCGCCTTTTTGCGCCGCGACGCCAAGACGCGGCGCCTGAGCATGCACCGCCTGGTGCAGCAGTTTATTCAGGGCGGCATGACGGATGACGCGCGGCGCGACTGGTGCGGCCGCGCCCTGGCGCTGATCGACGCCGCCTTCCCCCGGCCGCGCTTTGTCAGCTGGCGCGAATGCGACGCGCTGGCCGCCCACGCGCTGTCGGTGCTGGCGCACGCAGAGGCCGCCGGCGTCGAGCCGGCCGCTTCTGCGCGCCTGTCGTGCGAACTCGGCTGCTATTTCATGCAGCGCGCCCGCTATGGGGAAGCCCGGCCACTGCTGACCCGCGCCGTGGCGCTTCGCCGACTGGCATCCGACGCCACGCCCGATCTTTCGCGCGCACTGGCGGTTGACGGCCAGCTCCAGCTGCTGTGCGGCCAGCTGGACGCCGCCGAAGAACGCCTGAACGAAGCCACTGGTCTGCTGTCGCTCCAGCCGCCCGGCACCGAACTGGTGAACGTTCTCGATCTGCTTGCCAAGGTAGAGCTGGGGCGCAGCAATTTCGACGCCGCTGGAGCCTTGCTGACCCGGGCGCTGGCCACGGCCGAGGCGGCATCGGCGCAGCGCAGCGTGGAAGCCGCGCAATGCTGGAACGACCTGGGCGCGGTGTGTTTTCGCCAAGCGGACTATGCCGGCGCGCGCGGCGCGTTCGAGCGGGCGGCGGCGTTGCGGCGCGAGGTGCTGCCGTCGGAACACCCCGGCATTGCGCAGTCCCTGGGCAACCTGGCGGCGGTGTGCGCCCGGCTCGGCGAGCGCGGCGCGGCGCGGGGCAGTTATCGCCAGGCGCTTGCCCTGCGCGAAGCCGCGCTGGGCGCGCAGCACCCCGACGTCGCCGAATCGCTGCTGAACCTGGCGCTGCTCGACTTGAAAGATGGCGAGCTGGCGTCGGCGCGCGCGGCGCTCACCCGCGCCGTCGCCATCCAGCTGGCCAGCCGCGGCGCGCTGCATCCGGACGTCGCCAAGGCGCAAGCCTGCCTGGCCGATGTGGCCTTGGCGCAAGGCGAACTCGACGAAGCGCAGCGCCTGTACGCCGAGGCGCGCCGGGTGCGTCGGCAGACGCTGGGAAACGACCATCCCGACACGGCGCGGGCGCTGCTGGGCCTGGCCGATGTCGCCCGGGCGCGTGGCGACACGGCTGCGGCGGTCGCGTCGCTGGGCGAGGCGCTGGCCATACTGCGGCAAAAATTCGGCCCCGGCCATCCCGACGTTCTGGAATGCCTGCAAGAGCTGAATGACCTGAAGGCGCTGGGCGCCGCGCTGGCGCCGTCGGCACCGGCGGCGCAAACCGGTCCGCCGCGGGTCCTGGCGGCGTTCGGCGAGAAGTGAAAAGTGAAAAACTTAACCACCCAAGGGGAAAACCCATGAAAAAGACACCGGACAGTTCGCTGCCGGCCGCGGCCTTGACGCTGGCGCTGGCGCTGATAGCGGGGCCGGCGGCTTCGCGGGAACAAGAATCGATTGGCGTTTCCAGCCAGGAGCTCAAGATCGGCAAACCCAAACCTGCGCCACCGAAGCCGAATGCGCGCTGGTCGAGCTACAACTTTTCCGCGCCCAACAGTGGCCTGCTGGTGTACACCATCATGCCCGATGGCAACCCCGCCTGCGCTTCCTATGACGCGCGCAACTGCCTCTGGGGCGTCGGTTACCGGCAGGTTGATTTCAGCCGCGTCCGGCCACTGGTTTGCGGCCAGGCGCACCGCGCGCTGTACCAGGCCACAGGTTATGAAGACCCCAGGCACTGGTGCAGCGTCGCCAGAAGGCTGCAGGCGCGTAATTAAGCAATTCATTGCCCGGATGCGCGCCGCCTTCGATGATTTTCCCTAAGCCGTCCGCCACCCCATGACCCCGCACGCCTTCATCGCGATGCCCTTCGGCGCCAAGTCCGGCGCAGACGGCCAGCTGATCGACTTCAACCGCATCTATGACGAACTGCTGCGGCCGGCGCTCGAAGCCGCCGGCTTCGATGTCTTTCGCGCCGACCAGGAGCCGTGCGCCGGCGATATCCGCTTCGACATGTTCCAGGAACTGCTGGTGGCCGACCTGGTGGTCGCCGACCTGACGCTGGACAACCCGAACGTCTGGTACGAGCTCGGTGTGCGGCATGCGCTGCGCGCGCGCGGTGTGCTGCTGGTGCAGGGGCCACGGCCGACGCAGCCCTTCGATCTGTATACCGACCGCAAACTGACCTATCACCTGTCGGAGGGCGCGCCCGACCCGGCGCACCTGAAGGACGACCTCGAGGCGCTGGCGCGCATGGCGCGGCAGGCGCAGGGCGTGGGGTCGGGCCGCGGCTCCAGCCCGGTCTACCAGCTGCTGCCCGAGCTGCGCGAGCCCGACTGGCGAAGCCTGATGCTCGCCGAGAGCAACGAGTTCAGCGATGCGCAGCGGCGCTGGGCCGGCCGGCTCGAAGTGGCGCGCCAGAAGGGCCGGCCCGGCGACATCCTGGTGCTCGCCGACGAAACGCCAAACCGCGCGCTGTGGCTGGAGGCCAAGCGCGGCGCCGGCGACGCGCTGCTGAAACTCGAGCGCTTCGAGTTCGCGCTCGAGCAGTACCAGGCGGTGCTCGCGGTCGATCCGCAGCACAAGGCCTGCCGCCAGCAGACGGCGGTCTGCCTGGGCCGGCTCGGCCGCTTCGAGGACGCGCGCGAATGCGTGCGCCAGCTCACCGAGGACCATCCGCGCGACGCCGAATGCTGGGCGCTGGCCGGGCGCGTCGAAAAAGACCAGTGGATGCTGCGCTGGCGCGGCAGCGCGGCCGCCGCGGCGGCGCCAGCGCTCGCCTCGCCGACGCAGCTGCGCGCAGCCGCCGCCGAAGAGGACGCGAGCCTGTGCGACGCCATCGAGGCGTATCGCAACGCCTTTTTGCAAGACCCGTCGCACCACTCCTCGGGCGTCGCGGCGCTCACCCTGCTGGCGCTGCGGCAGCACCTCGGCGGCGAGCCGGACGCCGTCGCGCTGGAGCGGCTGCGCGGCGGCGCGCTCTGGTCTTGCCTCACCGCGGGCCAGCGCGACCCGGCCGACTACTGGGCGCGCGCGAGCCTGGCCGAGGCGCAGCTGCTGGCCGCGCCGAAAGACGCGGTGGTGCGCAAGTTTCTTGCCACTGTCGCCGCGGCGAACCAGGACTGGTTCGCGCTCGACTCGACGCGCCAGAGCCTGGCGATGCTGCGCGACCTTGAATTTCGTCCCGACGAAGCCGCCGCCGCGCTCAGGGTGATCGACCGCGAGATCGCGCGCGCGAACCCGCCCTTCGAGCCGCGCCAGGTGCTGCTGTTCGCCGGCCACCGCGTTGACGCGCCCGGCCGCGCGCACCCGCGCTTTCCCGCGGCGCTGGTGCCACGGGCGGCCGCGGCGATAGCGCATGCGCTCGACGCGCTCGACGCGCGCGCCGGCGACTTCGCGCTGGCGCAGGGCGCGGCCGGCGGCGACTTGCTGTTCGCCGAGGCTTGCGCGGCGCGGGGCGTGCGCGTGCAGTGGCTGCTGCCGCTGCCCGAAGCCGAGTTCATCGAGCAATCGGTGAGCGGCTCGGAGGGCGACGAGGACTGGCCGGCGCGCTACTTCGACTTGCGCGCGCGCCTGAAGGACGCGCCGCGCGTGCTGCCCGACGAGTTGGGCCCGCTGCCCGCGCATGGCAACGCGTTTGAGCGCTGCAACCTGTGGCTGCTCTACAGCGCGCTGGCGCGCGGCATCGACAAGGTGCGCTTCATCTGCCTGTGGGACGGCGGCGGCGGCGACGGCCCCGGCGGCACCGCGCACATGTATCGCGAAGTCAAGCGCCGCACGGGCCGCGTCACCTGGATCGACACCCGGCGCCTGGACGCGCACGCGGGAGCGCCGATGAAATAAGACTTTCGCGCTGCCCGGGCACGCGCCGCGCGGCAGGTCATCCACTCCAACCACTCGCCGCATCTTTTTTTCCTGCGGCGCTTCCACAAGGGGACTACAGCATGGCAACCAAATCCACCGCGGCCGCGGCCACGAGCAAACCCAGGGGAATCTCGCTGCACATCGGCCTGAACGGCGTCAGCGCCGACGCCTATGCCGGCTGGGACGGGCCGCTCGCCGCGTGCGAGTTCGACGCCGCCGACATGGCGGCCATCGCCACGGCCAGGGGCATGAAGCCGACCGTGCTGCTGACGAAGAAAGCCACGCGCGCCCATGTGCTCGCCGGCATGCGCGCCGCCGCCAAAACGCTGAAGGCGGGCGACCTGTTTTTCATGAGCTACTCCGGCCACGGCGGCCAGCTGCCCGACGTGAACGGCGACGAGCCCGACGGGCAGGACGAAACCTGGTGCCTGTACGACGGCCAGCTGATCGACGACGAGCTGTACTTCGAGCTCAGCAAGTTCGCAGCCGGGGTGCGCGTGCTGGTGCTGTCCGACAGCTGCCACAGCGGCAGCGTGACGCGCGCCGCGCCGACTCCCGTGACCATTCCCGGCCAGCGCCCGAAGCTGATGCCCGCGTCGGTGGCGATGCGCACCTACCGCGAACACCAGGCGTTCTACGACAAGCTGCAGCAGGGTGTCGCGAGGGCGGCGGGCAAGGCGACAGTGGACCCCGACACCGCGCTAGCCAGCGTCGCCGCGAGCGCGCGTTTGACCGCCATCGTGAAGGACTTCAAGCCGGCGGTGGTGCTGATCTCGGGCTGCCAGGACAACCAGACCTCGATGGACGGCGACCACAACGGCGCCTTCACCGAGCAGCTGCTGCGCATCTGGAACCAAGGCGCGTTCAGTGGCGGCTACGGCGCTTTTCACGCCCGCATCAAGGCCGGGCTGCCGCCGACGCAGTCGCCCAATTTGTTCACGCTCGGCAAGGCGGGCGCTTTTCTGGCGCAGACGCCGTTTTCGGTCTGACAACGCCCGACATCGACAAGGCAGGAGAAAAAGCATGGCAACCCACGCAGCCGACATCACCTTCGTCATCCCCGGCCAGGCGCAGCCAGCCCCTGTCGAGGCGGGCGCGACCCGTGGGCGCGCCCAGGGAACGGTGAAGGTTTCGGTGCAGGTCGGCGCGCAGCGCGGCGGTGGCGAAGCGGTGCGGGTCACCGCCCGACCGGGCGACGATGTGGTGGTGCTGACGATTGCCAACGGCCCGACGCTGGTGCTGCACCCCGAGGACGCGCGCGACCTGCTGCACGCGCAAAACCCGGGCGCCACGCGCGGAGCGCTTGACGCAGCCGAAGGCGGCGAGGTGATGGTCGGCGCGCAGCTCGGCTGGCCCGGCCTGGAAGCGGCGGCGACGCGCGGCGTTACCCGCGGCTGGATGGGCCAGGCGGTGCTGAGCGCCTTCGAGGTCGTCACCGGCTTGCTCAAAGACCCGGCGGTCAGCCTGGCGGCGGCGGCGATCACGAAAAAAGTCGATGGCGCGGTCGATGCCGGCGTGTACAAGCTCGCGGCCGACGCGCTGCCCAAGTCGCTCAAGGGCAGCGGGCTGAAGCAAAGCCAGGTGGCGCCGGCGGCCGACGGCGGGCCGCTCTTGGTATTGCTGCACGGCACCTTCGTCGATACCGTCAGCACCTTCGGCAAGCTCTGGTCGCTGCATCCGCAGACCGTGCGCGAGCTGTTCGCGCACTATGCCGACCGCGTTTATGCCCTTGACCATCCGACCATCGGCGAGAGCCCGATTGCCAATGCGCTGACGCTGGTGAACGCGCTGCCTGCGGGCGCGCGGCTGCATCTGGTCACGCACTCGCGCGGCGGGCTGGTGGCCGAAGTGCTGGCGCGCGCCTGCGGCGGCAAGCCGCTCGGCGATGAGGAGCGCGCGCTGTTCGCCGACGCGCGCTACGCCCGCCACCGCGGCGACCTCGACGCGCTGGTCAAGGCGGCGCAGGGCAAGGGCCTGCGCGTCGAGCGCGTCGTGCGCGTCGCCTGCCCGGCGCGCGGAACCTTGCTGGCGTCCGGACGCCTTGATGCGTATCTCTCGGTGCTGAAATGGGGGCTCGAACTCGGCGGCGTGCCGGTCGCGCCGCAGCTGGTCGATTTTCTGAACGAGGTGGCGCGGCGCCGCGCCGACCCGACCGAGCTGCCCGGCATCGAGGCGATGATGGCAGGTAGTCCGGTGGTCGCCTGGCTCAACGGCGGCGGCGAGCCGATTCCCGGCGAGCTGCGCGTCGTCGCCGGCGACCTTGAGGGCGACTCGATCGGCTCGTGGGTCAAGACGCTGCTGTCCGACGCGTTCTACTGGACCGACAACGACCTGGTGGTGCAGACGCGCTCGATGTATGGCGGCAGCCAGCGCGCCGGTGGCGGGGCGGCCGGCGCCAGCGCCAGCTTCCTGCTCGACCGCGGCGGCAAGGTCACGCATTTCAACTATTTCGCCAACGACCGCACCGCGCTAGCGATCGCCAGCGCGCTGATGGACGACCAGCCGGCCGACTTCGCCGCGATCGGCCCGCTGTCGTGGGCCGGCAAAGACGCCAGCGG
Source organism: uncultured Polaromonas sp. (assembly GCA_964236835.1). Classification (GTDB taxonomy): domain Bacteria; phylum Pseudomonadota; class Gammaproteobacteria; order Burkholderiales; family Burkholderiaceae_C; genus Polaromonas. Next base: position 3,646 of record CAXSGT010000017.1, on the reverse strand, counting down.
CACGCGCGCCGCGCTGGCGGTGAAGCGCTCGCGTGGCGGCGATAACGGTGTGCCGGCGGCGGAGCGCCCGGCCGTGTTCGTGCTGCCGGGCATCCTGGGGTCCAACCTGAAGCTGGACGGCAAGCGCATCTGGCTCGGGTTTCATTTTGTCAATGGCCTCAAACGCCTGGCGTGGGACCCGGCGACCGCCGCCAGCGTCGAGCCCGACGGGCCGATCGGCGGCGTTTACGACGAGCTGATCGAGCGCCTGGCCGACACCCACGAGGTGATCCCGTTCGCCTATGACTGGCGCCGCCCGATCGAGGACGAGGCGCGGCGCCTGGCCGACGCGGTGGACAAGGCGCTGATCGCCCGCAACGCCAGCCGCCAGCCGGTGCGGCTGCTTGCGCATTCGATGGGCGGGCTGGTGGCGCGCACCATGCGCCTCGAAAAACCCGACACCTGGCAGCGCATGATGGCGCGCGAGGGCGCGCGCCTGTTGATGCTGGGAACGCCCAACGGCGGCTCGTGGGCGCCGATGCAGACGCTGTCCGGCGACGACACCTTCGGCAACGCGCTGGTCGCTTTCGGCTCGCTGTTCGACAACGGCGGCGCGCGCAGGATGATGGCCGGAATGCCCGGCTTCATCCAGCTGCAGGCATCGCTGCTCGACCCGGCGCTGGGGCTGGACAAGGCGGGCAGCTGGCAAAAGCTTGCCGACGACGACATGGCGCGGCTGGCCGAGCGCAGCATCTGGCACGCGGACTTCCTGCAGCGAACGATTTATGAATGGGGCGCGCCGCCGCAGGCCGTGCTGGACCAGGCGGTGGCGCTGCGCAAGCGGCTGGACGCGCAGGCCGGCACGCTCGGCGCCGAGGCGCAGAAGATGCTGCTGGTCGTCGGCCACGCCGATTTCACGCCGGCCGGCATCGCCTTCGGCAGCGACGGCCTGGAATACCTCGACACGCCCGACGACGGCGACGGCCGTGTCACGCTGGCCTCCGCGCTGCTGCCGGGGGTGCGCACCTGGAAGCTCGACGCCGAGCACGGCAAGCTGCCGGCCGTGGCGCGCGCGTTTGCCGGCTACATCGAGCTGCTCGCCACCGGCCAGACCATGCAGCTCGACAAGTTCGAGCCGGTGCCGGTCAGCGCTCGCGGCGCCGGCGCTGGCGCTTCTGGCGCGCCGCCCGCCGGGCCGGCGCTGGTGCGCAACCGGCCGTCGCGCGGGCTGCAGTCGTCGCTGCCGCCGTCGAGCGAGCTCGATCTGTTCGGCCTGGCGCGCGGCGCCGGCGGCGACATGCGGCGCAGCGGCGCCAAGGGCGCCGCGCTGCGCGTCTCGGTCTTCAACGGCGACCTGAAGTTCGTTCGCCAGCCGCTGCTGCTGGGCCACTACCGTTCGCTGCGCCTGACCGGCACCGAGGAGGTTGTCGACAGGCTGGTCGACAAGTCGATGAACCGCTCGCTGGCCGCCGGGCTGTACCCGGACGCGCCGGGGTCGCACCAGATTTTCGGCAACCTGCGCGACGACCCCGAGAATGTCTTCGACCGGGCGCGCCCGCAGGCCGCCGTCGTGGCCGGGCTCGGCGAGGAGGGCAAGCTGGGCGCCAGCGACCTGGTGTACACGGTGCGCCAGGCCGTGCTGGCGTATGCGCAGCGCGTCGCCGACCAGGATGCAGACGCCACGCAGTTCGAGATGGCCGCGACGCTGCTCGGCAGCGGCGGCACCGGCATCACGCCGGCCGGCGCCGCCCAGCTGATCGCGCAGGGTGCGCTGGAGGCCAATCTCAAGCTGCAGGACAGCCGCTGGCCGCAGCTCGGCCACCTGATGCTGGTCGAGCTCTATCTGGACCGCGCCAGCGAAGCCTGGAGCGCGCTGCACCTGCGCGAAGTGGCGACGCCGAACCGCGTCAAGCTGGTCGGCAAGGTAGCGTCCGGCCCCGGCGCCCTGCGGCGCTCGCTCGATTCGAGCTACCGCGGCGCGGCGTACGACTTCATCAGCGCGCTGACGGTCGATATGGAGGCTGAACACCGCAGCATCGCCTACACGCTCGACACCAAGCGCGCGCGCACCGAGGTGCGCGCCCAGCACACGCAAGGCACGCTGCTGCGCGAGCTGGTCGAAAAAGCGTCGAACGACGCGAACCACGACCCGCTCATCGGCCGCACGCTGTTCAACCTGTTGGTGCCGGTCGAGATGGAGCCGTTTCTCGGCGGCACCACCGAGATGGTGATCGAGCTCGACGCCGGCACGGCGGCGATTCCGTGGGAGCTGCTCGACACCAACCCCGACGCCGAATCGGCCGACCGCAGGCCGTGGGCGATCCGCTGCAAGCTGCTGCGCAAGCTGCGCACCGAGGAGTTCCGCGCCCAGGTGTCGGACGCCAGCGCCGACGACAGCGTGCTGGTGATCGGCGAGCCCAAGTGCGACCACAGCGTCTATCCGCGCCTGCCCGGCGCGCGCGCCGAGGCCGAGGCTGTCGCCGCGAGCCTGACCGAGCCGGGCGGCGGCCTCGCGACCGACAGGGTGCGCGCGCTGCTCAGCGGCGACGACGATGCGCAAACCGTCATCAACGCGCTGTTCGAGCGCGCCTACCGCGTGGTGCATATCGCCGGCCACGGTTTTGCCGGCGCCAACGGCGGCGGCGGCGTGGTGCTCTCGGGCACAGACACCTACCTCGGCGCCGACGAAGTGCGGGCCATGCGCGTCGTTCCCGAGCTGGTGTTCCTGAACTGCTGCCACCTCGCCGGGCGCGAGGCGGCCACCGTGCTCAAGTCCTACGACCGCGCGGCCTTCGCCGCCAATATCGCCGAGGAGCTGATCCGCGTCGGCGTGCGCTGCGTCATCGCGGCGGGCTGGGCGGTCGAGGACGCGCCGGCGGAAAAATTCGCGACCGCCTTCTACGCCGCGCTGCTCGGCGGCGCGCGCTTCATCGAGGCGGTGTCGGCCGCCCGCGGCGCCGCCTGGCGCGAGAACCCGCGCGGCAACACCTGGGCCGCCTACCAGTGCTACGGCGACCCGGAATGGACCTGGCGCCGCCAGGTCGGCGACGCGCAGCGGCAGGCGCCGGCGCTGGGCGACCAGTACGCCAACGTGGCGTCGCCGGTGGCGCTGGCGCTGGCGCTCGAAACGCTGGCCATCGGCAGCCAGTACGGCGGCAAAAAGCGTGAGACTCAGCTCGACAAAATACGCTATCTCGAAGCGCAGTTCGCGCCCTTGTGGGGGAGCATGGGCGCGGTGGCCGAAGCCTTCGGCGTCGCCTACGCCAGCGCCGGGGATGCGGAAAAGGCGATCGGCTGGTACCGCGCCGCCATCGACGCGCAGGACGGCAGCGCATCGTTCAAGGCGGCCGAGCAGCTGGGCAACCAGCTTGTGCGGCGCGGCGAGAAAAACCCGGACCCGGCGGCGGCCCGCGCCGACATCGAGGACGGCATCGACCAGCTCGAACGGCTGGCGGCGGTGCAGCCGACGATCGAGCGCGCCAACCTGCTCGGCGCGGCGTACAAGCGGCTGACGATGGTTGAGTGGCGCGAAGGCGGCGCCAAAAAAGCGCGCAATGGCGCGGCCGCCAGGGCGCTGCGGGCGGCGCTGGGGCACTACGCCACGGCCGAGGCCATGGCGCGCAAGAGCGGCGCCGACAACCTGTTCTATCCGGCCAAGAACCGCATC
>CAXSGT010000016.1:0-28982 GCA_964236835.1 uncultured Polaromonas sp. | reverse complement strand
CTCAAATTATATGCCGGGTTTTAACCTCCGTCAAACTATTTTTTTTGAGTTTTTTTGTTATGTTCTGTTTGACGAAGTTTTAGGTGCCTTTTATAGCCACGCCGTCCTTCAATAAACAGTCGGTCATCATAGCACGGTAGACAGGGGATTTTACGAAATATTTAGCGGCCAAGCCTTGCCTGATTAGTCCATTCACCGTCTCTAGCTACCAATCAAGCTCTCGCAACCAGGATAATCCCTAGCGTATGGCACTCATTACTCTTCTCGACTCGCAGCTCGCTTTCGGACATGTCGCTTTGCTGGACCACGCGGACTTTTCTCTTGAGGCAAACCAGCGCATCGGGCTGATCGGCCGTAACGGCACCGGCAAGTCATCCCTTCTCAAAATCCTCGCGGGTCTCGAAAAACCTGACGACGGGACGCTGCAGCTGCAGCAAAACCTGCGTATCGCCTATGTTCCGCAAGAACCTAGCCTAGACCCACATGCTACGGTTTTCATAGCTGCAAGCGCCGGTCTGACAAGAACCAGACATGTGGTCGAGATGTACCTTGAAGCCGACGAGCACACCGATCTGGATGCCCTTCAGTCGGAAATCGAAGCGCTCGACGGCTGGAACTGGGAGCAGCGCGTCGAGGAAACGCTGCATCGCCTGCACTTGGACAAGGATGCCATCGTCGGTTCGCTCTCGGGTGGCACCAAAAAGCGGGTTGCGTTGGCGCAGGCGCTGGTCGCCAAACCCGACGTGCTGCTGCTTGACGAGCCGACCAACCACCTGGACCTGGATTCGATCGCCTGGCTTGAAGAGCTGTTGGTCAATTTCAATGGCAGCATCATTGCCATCACCCATGACCGGGCTTTTCTGGATCAGGTGGCGAACGTCATCGTCGAGCTGGATCGGGGCAGGCTGCGCAGCTATCCAGGCAATTTCGCCCAGTACCTGATTCAGAAGGAAGACCAGATGGCGCAGGAAGCTGTCATCTTCGCCAAGGCCGACAAACTGCTGGCGCAGGAAGAAATCTGGATTCGCAAAGGCGTCGAAGCGCGCCGTACCCGCAGTGTCGCGCGCATTGGCCGGCTGCAAGCCTTGCGCGACCACCGCGCGGCGCGGCGCGATGCCGTGGGACGCGTCAACCTGGACGTTTCCAGCGGCGATAAAAGCGGCAAGATCGTCGCCGAACTGAGTAACGTGTCTAAAAGCTTTGGCCATCCGGGCGCGGAAAAAATTATCGTCAACAAATTCAGCGGCACCTTGCTGCGCGGCGACAAAATCGGCCTGCTCGGCCCCAACGGCGCCGGTAAAACCACGCTGCTCAAGCTGATCCTGGGCGAGCTGCAACCTGACCAGGCGACGCCGCCCGGCAAAATCCGCCAGGGCGCCAACCTGCAGGTCGCCTACTTCGACCAGATGCGCGACGCGCTGGACCTCGACGCGACGCTGGAGGACTTCATCAGCCCCGGCAGCGAGTGGGTCGAAATCAATGGCCAGAAAAAACACGTCAAGAGCTACCTGACCGACTTTTTGTTCTCGCCTTCGCGCGCCAACTCGCCGGTGCGAACGCTCTCGGGCGGCGAGCGCAACCGCCTGCTGCTGGCGCGCCTGTTCGCGCGCCCCGCCAATGTGCTGGTGCTCGACGAGCCGACCAACGACCTGGACATCGACACGCTGGAGCTGCTCGAAGACCTCCTGCAAAACTATGAAGGCACGGTATTCCTGGTGAGCCACGACCGGCGCTTTCTCGACAATGTCGTGACGAGCACCATCGCCTACGAAGGCACAGCGGAAAATCCCGGCTTCTGGCGCGAATACGAAGGCGGCGTGACGGACTGGCTCACGCAGTCGAAACGCGCGGCGCAACTCAGCGGCGGCAACAAAAGCCCGGCGCCATCCGCAAGCCTGAAAAATACAGATAAAAACACCGCGTCGCCGAGCAAGGATGGGCGCGAGGCGCTAATAAAAAAGAAACTGAGCTACAAAGAGCAGCGCGAACTCGATGGCTTGCCGGCGCTGATCCAGCAGCTCGAAGCGCAGCAAAAAGCGATCGAGCAGGAGCTCTATGACGGAACGCTCTACACCAGCAACAACAAGCGCGCGGCCGAACTTACCGCGCGCAACGCAAAAATCGATGAAGAACTAATGCAAACTTTGCAGCGCTGGGATGCCTTGGCACCGTAAAAAAACCGACAGCGCCAGCCCGGAAGTTTCGAGCTGCTCGCCTACGCGAGAAATGGCGAACGAACCATCCGCCGTCCGATAAAACAAGAGCCCTTACGCTAAAGTCGCTTGCACTATGCACACCACTGCCGCGCGTCGCCCTGACTCGAATATCACCTTGCCCACTTCGCATGCTTCGGCCGCATGGCAATGGGCTCTGCTGCTCTTGGCAAGCTTCTGGATTGCCGGCTGCGCTTCTCTGCCAAGCGATGTGGACAGGCCGGTTTCCAGCGCCCTGGCCAATCCCGCGGAAACGCAGCTCGGCCAGTTCGCCTTGGCGGGCGCAGCCAAAGCCGGCACCCGCAATGATTCGGGATTTGCGCTGATCGGCAACGCGGCGCTGGCCTTTAGCAGCCGGATGACGCTGATCAGGGCGGCGCAAAAAACGCTGGACATTCAGTACTACGCGATTTTCGCCGACGACACCACCGAGCGCCTGTTCGACGCGCTGCGCGAGGCCGCCGGACGCGGCGTGCGAATCCGTATTCTGCTCGACGACTTCAACACCTCGGGCAAGAACGCGCAGGTGCTCAAGCTGGCGTTTGAAAAAAATATCGATTTGCGCCTGTTCAATCCGCTGCCGGGCGGGCGCGGCCCGCTGGCGATACGGATTCTGAGCAACCTGAACGACATAGAGCGCATCCAGCGGCGCATGCACAACAAGATTTTCGTTGCCGACAACGCCGTGGCCATCGCCGGCGGACGCAATCTGGGCGAAACCTATTTTGGCCAAAGCGAAGGTACAAATTTCATCGATATCGACATACTGGCGGCTGGCCGGGCCGCGCGCGATCTATCGAGCAGCTTCGACCAATATTGGAACAGCCCGCTGGCGTATCCGGTCAAGTCCTTGATGACACTCGATGACCTTGAGAAGCTCAAGCCTTCTCCAGCCGCGGCGATCGTTTCGGCAAATGAACCGCACCTCCCAGCCCCGGCCGCGACGCCGGGCAGCGCAGCACCGATTAACGCCACCACCCAGGAGCGCGTGGTGACCAAGCCCGATGGCGCGACCACCACGCTGCCGGCCTTGCCCGACTCCACCGACCTGAGCGCGCTGAACTGGATCTGGGCGCCCTCGGCCATGCTGGTGGACCAGCCCTCCAAAATTGCCGCCGATGCCGACACGGTCGATGAAGCGCAGGATACGACGGTGGACGGCCTGCTGCAGCTCATGGCGCAAGCAAAAAGCGATTTGCTGATCGTCTCGCCCTACTTTGTTCCCGGCGAACGCATGATGCGACAGTTTGCCGAGCTTCGCCAGCGCGGCGTCAGGGTGCGTGTTCTGACCAACTCACTGGCTTCCAACGACGCGGTTGCCGCGTACGTGGGGTATGCGCGCTACCGCAAAGCGCTGCTGGATATGGGAGTCGATCTTTATGAGATGCGGGCCGAGCAGAAAAGCTCGTTGGGAAATGTACGTTCGTCGTTGGGCAACAGCGGCTCGGCCACCTTCGGCTCCAGCGGCGGCTCGGCCAGTGCTTCTCGCGCCAGCCTGCACGCCAAGGTGGTGGTAATTGATGACCGCATCCTGGTAATCGGCTCGATGAACCTGGACTTGCGCTCGAAATTGCAGAACAGCGAAGTCGCTCTCGTCATCCGCAGCCGCCCCTTGTCGCAGGCAGCCACGCGCATGATCGAGCCGGCGCTGGCAAGCGGCGCCTACCATGTGGAACTCGCGGACGGGCAGCTGCTGTGGCGCGCTCCGCAGGGCTCGCAGCTCAAGGACTCGACCAGTGAGCCGGACATCAGCGCCAGCCTCAAGCTGCTGGTCCGCCTGATGGGGCCGTTCGCGCCGGACGAAATGCTTTGAAACAGCCCGCGGCCGCTATCAGGGCCTTGCAAGGTTGTTCAATCAGGCTGTCAAAGGGCATTTAACCGTCAAATATGCCATCCGCGCGCATGTAGCCTTCTTTATTAGCTATTTAATTTATAGCAATCAGCATGCAGTAAGCCAGCACCCCAGCGGGGCGGCGTTGGTATCGCATTGTCGCGTATGCTGGCGATGGAGAAAATTGCCGCAGCACGCCGAGGTGCTTTGATTCCCCTTGAGTCTGCCAAAATGCAATGCAACAGGAGACGAAAAAATGAAATGGCTACAGGCGCGGCGCGCCGAAAAAATGAATCCTTCGGTGATCCGCGAGATTCTGAAGGTCACCGAGAAGCCCGGCATCATCAGCTTTGCCGGCGGTCTGCCGTCGCCCAAGACATTTCCGGTGACCGCCTTCGCCGCGGCGTGCGAAAAAGTGCTGCGCGAAGACGGCCAGGCGGCGCTGCAATATGCGGCGAGCGAAGGCTACACGCCGCTGCGCGAAATGGTCGCGGCAATGCTGCCGTGGGACGTAAGCCCGGCGCAGGTCCTGATTACCACCGGCTCGCAGCAGGGGCTGGACCTGGTTGCCAAGGTGCTGATCGACGAGGGCAGCCGGGTGCTGGTGGAAACGCCAACCTATCTGGGCGCGCTGCAGGCCTTCACGCCGATGGAGCCTGAGATCGTCAGCATTGCCAGCGACGACGAAGGCGTGGACATCGCCGATCTGACGGCCAAGGCGGCCGGCGCGCGTTTCCTCTACGTGCTGCCCAATTTCCAGAATCCGACCGGCCGCACCATGAGCGAAGCACGCCGCGCCGCGCTGAGTGCCGAGGCCGCCCGGCTGGGCCTGCCGCTGGTTGAGGACAACCCCTATGGCGACCTGTGGTTCGACACGCCGCCGCCGCCGCCGCTCGCCGCGCGCAACCCGGACGGCTGTGTCTATCTGGGATCGTTTTCCAAGGTGCTGGCGCCCGGACTGCGGCTCGGGTTCATGGTCGCGCCTTTAGCCATTTTCCCGAAACTGCTGCAGGCCAAGCAGGCCGCCGACCTGCACAGCCCCGGCTTCAACCAGCGCATGGTCGCCGAGGTGATGAAGGGCGGGTTCCTGGGCCGCCATGTGCCGACGATCCGCGCGCTGTACAAGTCGCAGCTCGGCGCCATGCTCGCCGCGCTGGCGCGCGAGATGCCCGCCGGCGTCGAATGGAACACGCCGGCCGGCGGCATGTTCCTGTGGCTGCGCCTGCCCGCAGGCATGAACGCGATCGAATTGCTGCCGCTGGCGGTCGAGCGCAACGTCGCCTTTGTGCCGGGCTGGGCGTTTTATGCCGACCATGCCGACGCGCGCACGCTGCGGCTGTCGTTCGTGACTTCGAGCGTGGCGCAGATCGACATCGGCATCGCCGCGCTGGCCGAGGCGATCCGGCTATACCATCCGGCAGCGCCAGCCGCAGCCACCCAGGCAGACCAGGTCAGCCATGAAGCCGTTGCCGCGGGAGTTCACTGACATGCTCGAGATCTGGGGGCGAATGAGCTCGGTCAATGTCCAAAAGGTCGTCTGGACGGCGCAGGAGCTGGCGCTGGACTTTGAGCGCAGCGAGGCCGGCGGCGCGTTCGGTGTGGTCACGACGCCCGGCTACCTGCGGATGAACCCGAACGCCAGGGTGCCGGTGATCAAGGACGACGACTTCATCTTGTGGGAATCCAACGTGATCGTTCGCTACCTCTGCGCCAAACATTCCCCGGGCCGCCTGTACCCGGTCGAACTGCGCCAGCGCTTCGATGCCGAGCGCTGGATGGAATGGCAGCAGACCACGCTCAATCCGGCCAGCCGAACCGGCTTCTGGCAGCTGGTGCGAACGCCGCCCGAGCAGCGCGATGCCCAGCGGATCGCCGAATCCAACGCCGCGGTCGAGCCATTGATGGCGACGCTCGACGACCATCTGGCGCGGCAGGCGTTTATTACCGGCGATCATTTCACCATGGCTGATATTCCGCTCGGCTGCGAAGCGCATCGCTGGTTCAGCTTGCCGCAGCAGCGCGTGGTTCGCCCCCACATCAGCCGCTGGTATGAAAGCCTGCGCGCCCGGCGGGCCAGCCAGGGCGTGCTCGACCAAGCGCTGTCATGAAACTTTATTGAACAACCCCAGCGTGAAAAGCCGCCGCTTCACAGCGGCGCGGCAGTCCATTTATATCCCAGCCCCGGACAACCACAAGGCCATGCTATGACGATTCAAAATCCGGCCAACTCAGCTACGAATGGCGATGCTTGGGAAGACGATTGCGCGGAAGGGGCCAGATATGCGCTGCTGCAGCGTTTGGCGCCGGCCTTGCAGCACCAAATGATGGGCCAGTTCCAATCGATAGGGATGATCGCGGGCATGATGGATAGGCGGCTTCAGTCCGCCGCGCCCGACCTTGCCAGCATTCGCAAGGACTGTGCCTCGCTCGACAGCGTTTCACAAACGGCTGTGAATTCGATGATCAACATGATGACCTGGGTAGAGCCCAAATCCGCGGCGATCCTCAAATTCGATGCCGGCATGAAAGAGTGCGTCGGCTTGCTGGCAACGCAGTTCCGCTTCAACGGCTTTGCCATCGTCAACGAAGTGCCGCAAATCGATTTGCAGGTTTCCAGCCGGGCTTTTCGCAGCGTGTTGAGCGCCACGCTGGTCGCGCTGTGCGATCTGTCGCAAGCGCCGGCCGATATTGTGATTCAGGCGCAAGCCATGCCTGACAGCGTTGAAGTGTCGATTGCCTTGCGTGCCGCCACCGACAGGAGCGCGAAAAACATTCAGTCAATCGAGTACCGGCTGCTCAACTGGCGGGACGTGGAAACGCTTGCAAGAGCGGAAACTGTCAAACTGGTGCATGACCAACTAGGCGCGCAGTTGATATTTTCCCGCGCTTATGAAGATTCAGAACTGTATTTGCCAGATGAGAGGGATTCGAATGCCAGCTCTTAAGGGCTATCGCACCTGTTAGTAACATAATGTATTGATTGGAGCAATCTGAAAAATTTGATTACATTAGCGTGGAAAGAGGCAACCTAATTTGTAAGTGCGCCTCCTGTCCCTGGATTGTTTGAAACGGGGAAATTTGCCTATAACTTTCCGAACGCAGACGGGGTTAGCAGGAAAACCATGGTGTTAAAAGTATTTGTGGTTGAAGACAGCGCGGCCATGCGCTCGCACCTGATCGAAACCCTGGTGGCCAAGGCCAGCGTGAACATCGTGGGTGTTGCGGAAACCGAGAAAGACGCCGCCGACTGGCTGGGCCGAAACGCCGATCACTGGGACGTTGCGCTGATCGATCTTTTTTTGCGCGAAGGCACCGGCGCTGGCGTGATCGAGCAGTGCCGCCAACGACGCACCGGCCAGTGCGTTCTTGTCATGACCAACCATGCGCGCGACGCGGCCCTGCTGCAGCACTGCAAACGGATAGGCGCCGACGCCGTGTACCAAAAAGCCACCGGAATTGGCGATCTGGTGGCGCATTGCCTCTCACTGGCCGCCAAAGGATCCCACAGTGTCGCCTGACATCCAGGCGGCTTAAATGGCGCAACGCTGCGGTCCGGCATGGTTTTTTGTGCTGCGCAGCCTGCTGTCCCTACCCTTTCGGGAGCCCCATTGCTGACGATTCGCACCTATCTTGTGGTGATGGTCGCCGCGATCTTGCTGCCGGTGACGGTTTTTTCGGCCTTTGCGCTGCACCTGCTGCGAAACGGCGAGCGCGAAGCGGTGTTGCGCGGGCTGCAGGAGACCGCCCGCGCGGCGGCGCTGATCATCGACCGGGATCTGGGCGCCTCCCTGACGACGCTCAAAGCGCTCGCCACAACGCCTGAGCTTGAAACCGGTGACCTGGAGAATTTTCACAAGCTGGCCAGGCCGCTGAACCGGGGCAACCTCAGCTGGACGGTTTTGATCGACGAGAGCGGCCGCCAGCTCGTCAACACCCGGCTTCCTTTCGGCGAAACGCTGCCTGGCGGCGACGACCGGCAAAGTGTCCAGCAGGTCATGGCAACGCAAAAACCGCTGGTGTCCAACCTGCAAGCGGACGGCGTCGGCAATAAACACTCGGCCGCGCTGTTTTTTCCGGTGCCGCCGCAAGGCGACAAACGCTACGTGGTGGCGCATGTCTTCAGCTCGGAATTTTTCAGCGACGCGGTTTCCCAGTACAAAGCGCCACCCGGCTGGATCGTGGCGGTCATGGATCGCGACGGCAAATTCATCGCGCGCAATCACCGGGCTCAGGAACTGGTGGGCCGGTTTGCCATCGCCGCGTTCACCGCGGCCGCGCGTACGCGCGACGCCGGCCTGATTCGCCACCAGACGCTCGAAGGCGTGGATGTCTATGATGCTTTCGAGCATTCGGACATCGCGGGGTGGACGATCGGTGTCGCCGCGCCGGTCGATAGCATCGAAACCACCGCCGGCCATGCCATCCTGATCGCCAGTTTTGGCTTGCTGCTGGCCATCGCATCGGCCGTCATGATGGCGGCTTTTTTGGGGCGTCAGCTGGTGCAGGCCATCGCGCGCGCGGCCGAGGCGGCGGCCGCCCTGGGCCGGGGCGCCATGCCGGCGCTGCCGGCCCCGAACACGCGGGAACTCGGCCAATTGCATAACGCGCTGACCGAAGCAAGCAGCGTTCTTGCGCGCTCGCAGGCGTCGCGCCTGCGGGCCGAAAACGAGCGTGAAAGCCTGCTCCAGGGCGAGCATCAGGCGCGCGTTCGCGCCGAGGCGGAAAACATCGGCAAGGACCATTTTCTGGCCATGCTGGGGCACGAGCTGCGCAATCCGCTGGCGGCGATCAACGGCGCCATCGCGCTGAACGAGCGCTATGGCCACGAGACGGCCGAGGCCGCAGAGGCGCGCGCGGTCATTCAAAGGCAAACCTGGCACCTGACGCGCCTGGTCGATGACCTGCTTGACGTGAGGCGGATCGTGGGCGGAAAGATCACGCTGGAAATGCAGCCGGTCGATCTGGGCATGAAAGCCTCGTTGTGCCTGGAGTCGATGCGTGCGGCCGGGCGTACCGCGGGCTTTCGGCTGAGAGCCTCAACCGAGCCCGTCGAGCCAGTCTGGGTCGAGGCCGACCCGACGCGGCTGGAGCAGATCATCAACAACTTGCTGGTCAATGCCTTCAAGTTCACGCCGCTCGGCGGCCTGGTGGCAGTGACGGTGGACGGCACTCCGGGCGAGGCGGTGCTGACCGTGAAAGACTCGGGCATCGGAATTACGGCTGAACTGCTGCCGCATGTTTTCGAGGTGTTCGTGCAGGGCGCCGCCAGCCTGGACCGCGCTCAGGGCGGCCTGGGCCTCGGGCTGGCGCTGGTGAGCCAGCTGATGAGCCTGCATGGCGGAACGGTCTCGGCTGAAAGTGCCGGCACCGGCCGGGGCAGCACCTTCGTGATTCGCCTGCCGCGCATCGCGGCGCCTGTTGCGCCGCCCGTCCTGGATTCCCTGCCGGCGGCAAGCGTCCAGCGCCGGCGCTGGCGAATCGTGCTGATCGAGGACAACGACGATGCGCGCCACATGATGAGCCAGTTGCTGACCCTGGAAGGCCACCAGGTTTTTGAAGCGGCGACCGCCACCGCGGGCTTGATTTTGGCCAGCCAGCAAAAACCCGACCTTGCCATCGTCGATATCGGCTTGCCTGAGATGACCGGCTACGAGGTGGCGCAGCGGCTGCGCGGCAAACTCCTTACCCGAAACATCGGCCTGATCGCCATGACCGGCTACGGCCAGAAACAAGACCGTGAAAACGCCCTCGCGGCTGGATTCGACTTTCACCTGGTCAAGTCCACTGGCATCAACCGCCTGCTCGAAGTGATAGAGCAGTGCGGCCATGCCGCGCTACTGCGCGCCGCAGTAGCCGAAAAAACCTGAAAAAGCAGCTTTCGCCAGCCAATTTTTTTCTGCATTCACCGAACGATTCCGCACAAGTTATTGGGTTCGGCCTTGCCCAGTGGGCCGCAAACAAAGAGATACTTTGCCGCAAATGAATTCCGCACACATCTGCAGCCCCGGCATTGGCGGCATCCTTTTGAAAAATTCAACGTCCGACGCGCTGGCGCAAGACCGCCAGCGCATGCTGGCGCAGCTGGAACTGCTGGGACTGCGGGACTGCGCCGAGGTGGCGAAAGCGGCTTCGTCGCACCGGGGCGGCGTCGAGACCGGCTTTCGCCTGCGCGCCGGGCTGGCCCGATGCTGGGCGCCGGATTTCGACACCCTGGGTCTGGCGGCGCGGCTGCGGCTCGACACCGAGGGCGACGCGGCCGATCTGGAGCGGGAAATCATCATCGCCATGCTGCTCGGCCCGCTGGCGTTCGAGTTTCCCAGTCATGCCGAGTTCGCCGCCAGCGTGCGCATGCGGCGCAACATCGTGCGGGCCGCGCGCAACACGGCGCTGGCGTTTTATACCGCTGAAGCCAGCCGGCCCGACGATTGCTGGACTTATGACGGCGAACGCGGCTTTACCGTGCGGCCCGGCCATGCGTTGATCGCCGCGCTGAAAAAAGCGACCCAGCCCGAAGCGCAGAGCAAGCGCTATGCCTTTTCCTGCTGCCGCGCGACCGAGCATGTGATGCTGCTCGGAATCGCCCAGGAACTCGAATCGGGCAACCCGCCGCTGCTGGCCGCGCTGCAGCGGCAATGGCAGCGCCGGGCCATCAAGTCCGAAGAGTTTCGCAGCGTGTTTCTGCGCGAGCACGGCTCGATGCAGGAGCCGCTGCCGCCAGGCTATTACGTTCCCGGCGACCGCGTCTGGTTTCGCAACCCCGATCCATATTCCTCCAATGCCACTGGCTACGAAGGCTCGTGGGTGCTGTACCTGGGCGGCGGGCTGTTCACCAATTTCTGGACATCGGACCCAGCGTACACCCTGCACGGCAAGTGTTTGGAGATGTTCCAGTGGCGCCATACCGCCTACACCGACGCCACGGGCGAGGTGCGCATCGACGAAGCGCTGGTCACGGCGCGGCTGGATGCGCTGGCAGCCGACCCGGTGCAGACCGCGCAGATATTGCATCAAATGCGGCGTTTGCGCGATCCGCAGGGCCTGGTGGCGTCGGGCGGCTGCCTGGACGCGTCGCGTGAATATCCGCGCTGGGTCTGCCCAGGCACCGCAGACTTGGCGCTGCCATCGGACAGCATGCAGCCAGATTTGACCGAGTAAAGCAGTTTGCTATTAAAAATATAGCGTACTATTCAATACCAGCAAGCCGAAAAGGCATATATTACCGATATTTTGATGGATAAGTACGTTGCGGGATTGCGTGACGCCACTTTTCCCGGCTAGCGGGCCGGCGTTCCAGCCACGCGCCAGACCACATTGCCCACATCGTCAGCGACCAGCAGCGCGCCCCGCTTGTCGATGGCAACGCCGACCGGCCGGCCGTAGGCATCGCCGTCGGCGTTCAGAAAGCCCGTCAGCACATCGACCGGCAGGCCCGCGGGCTGCCCCTTGGCGAAAGGCACGAACACCACCTTGTAGCCGCTGTGCGGCTTGCGGTTCCAGGAGCCATGCTCGCCGACGAAGACGCCGCTGGCCAGGGGCGGCGGCAACGCATTGCCTTCGGAAAAGGCCATTCCCAGCGGCGCGACATGCGAGCCCAGCGCATAGTCGGGCGCAATCGCCTTGGCGACCATCTCCGGCTGCTGCGGCTTGACACGGACATCGACATTTTGGCCGTAATAGCTGTAGGGCCAGCCGTAGAACGCGCCGTCCTTCACCGACGTGAGGTAGTCGGGCACCAGGTCGCTGCCGATTTCGTCGCGCTCGTTCACCACCGTCCAGAGCGCGCCGCCCTCGGCTGCCCAGCCCATGCCGTTCGGATTGCGCAGGCCCGACGCAAAAACCCGATGCCCGCCGGTCTTGGCGTCCACTTCCCAGATCGCGGCGCGGCCAGCCTCGGCCTCGATGCCGTTTTCGGCCACATTGCTGTTGGAGCCGACGGTGACGTACAGCTTGCTGCCGTCTCGACTCGCGATGATGTTTTTGGTCCAGTGGTGATTGATCGGCCCGGCCGGCAAATCAAGCAGCTTGCTCGGCGCCGCGCTGATACTGGTTTGCCCGCTCTGATAGGGAAAACGCATGACCGCGTCGGAATTGGCGATGTACAGGTCGTTTCCGACCAGCGCCATGCCGTAGGGCGAGTTCAGATTCTGCAGAAAGACCGTCCGGAGTTCGGCTTTGCCATCGCCATCGGCGTCGCGCAGCAGCGTGATGCGATTCGCCGACGGCACACCGGCTCCGGCCTTCGCCATCACCAGTTTCATGATCTTGCCCTTGATGCCCTTGCCGTCCTCGGGCTTGGGCGGGGCATTGCTTTCAGCGACCAGCACGTCGCCGTTGGGGAGCACATAAACCCAGCGCGGATGATCCAGACCGCTGGCCAGCGCCGTCACGGAAAGGCCCGCCATGGCCGACGGCATCACGCCGTCGGGCCAGCCCTTGGCCGGCGCGATGTTGACCGTCGGAATCAGGCTGCTCTTGGGCTGGGGCAGAGTCGGCGTTGCGCCCATTCCCGCGGTCGGCGCCAGCGTTGCCGTGTCGCCGCAGGCGGCCAGGCCAGCTAGCCCTGCCAGGCAGGCAGCCGCGTTGCTCGAGCGGCTAAAAAAGAAAAAGGATTCGGGCATGAGGGAGGTCCATGGTCAGGGTTGCAAGCGCCGCATCGATGCGGCAGCCATCTTGCACAACTGTGCTTTTTCCACAGAGCCTTCATTGTCAGCAAGCCGCGCAGTCAGCTGTCAGTTTTTCGCCCTGCAAAGTTTGGCTTATCCAGCCTGACTACAGCAGCGCATTGCGATGGCTCACAGGTCAGGATGCCGTCGGGTTGCGCAGCGTATCGGCGGGAAGCTGGTCGATTTCAATCAGCAATTGCGCCAGGCTGCGACCCATTGCGCGCAGCAACGCATGGCCTTTGCCAGCGGTGGCCGCGGCGGCATTGCCTGCTGCGCCGTGCGCGTTGTAGTCTTGCATCTGCCAGCCGAGCTTGGCGCTGCGGCCGTCGCCCAGAATACTGAATTTTTCCGCCCGGTCCTGCGACGTCGAGTGAAAATCCTGCGCCATCGCCATATCGACCCGCTCAGGTGTTAGCGCCAGCATCATCGAGGTTTCAATGTCGCCCGCGTGAATGCCGAAGCGGTGTTCATGCGCGCTGAAAAGGTCAGCCGCCGACTCGCCTTGTTCGTTTAAAAGCGGCAGATTAAAGGAGTTCACGCTATAGACCAGCATGCCGAGCCGCGCCCGCAAGTCGCGCGCCACCACATCGAGCAACCCAGCCTGGCCGCCATGCGAATTAAGCAATGCGAGCTTTTTGACGCCGGTGGCCGCCACCGATTCGGCCACTTCGGTCCATAGGCTGATCAGCGTATGCGCCTTGAGCGTGAGCGTGCCGGCAAAGCCGGTGTGCTCCGGGCTGAAACCGACGGACTGGGTAGGCAAGAAGAGTACCGGCAAGTCGGCAGGCAAATGCGGCAACGCAGACGCAATTACGCCATCGACCAAAGCCCGATCGACATCGAGCGGTAAATGCGGGCCATGCTGCTCAATCGCGGCGACGGGTAGCACCGCGATGACACGGGCGAGGTCAAGCTTGGCAAAGTCAGGGCTTTTGAGGTCCGCCCAAAAGTGTGGCAAGGAGACGGATGCAGGGGTGGTCATTGCTGCATTTTGATCTATCCCAACTGCAACCCAACACCCTTTTTAATCAAGTAAATCTTGCGATGATGGTATATGCTGCAAACGTCGTCAAGGGAATGAGAAAAGCAAAATGCCCACATGATGTGGGCATTTTTTCAAGCTAAAGCGCTTAAAGATTTGGTTGCGCGGGCAAGATTTGAACTTACGACCTTTGGGTTATGAGCCCAACGAGCTACCAGGCTGCTCCACCGCGCGATATCGGATAATTATAACCTATTTTGATTGCGTGCTGTCGTCTTTTAAGGGTTCTGAAACATCTGGACGATCGACCAGTTCAACCAGCGCCATGGGCGCGTTGTCGCCTACACGAAATCCCATTTTAAGGATCCGCGTGTAGCCGCCAGGCCGGGCCTTGTAACGTGGTCCGATTTCCGCGAACAGTTTGACGACCATGTCGCGGTCGCGCAGGCGGTCGAACGCCAGCCGCTTGTGCGCCAGCGTGGGTTCCTTGGCCAAGGTAATCATGGGTTCGACGACGCGCCGGAGTTCTTTGGCTTTCGGCAGAGTCGTTTTGATGGCTTCATGCTGGAGCAGCGAATTCATCATGTTGCGCAGCATGGCGAGGCGGTGCTCGCTGGTGCGATTGAGTTTACGTAGTCCGTGTCCGTGTCGCATAGTGCTTCCTTTATGTAATATCGAGGCAGCCGTATCAGGTACTGCCCGTGCACTTTCCTATCCGCAGATAGGTTGTTCGGTCTATCAGCGCTTGTCCAAGCCAGCGGGTGGCCAGCTTTCAAGGCGCATGCCTAGTGTCAGGCCGCGGGAGGCCAGCACTTCCTTGATCTCATTAAGAGATTTTCTCCCGAGATTTGGCGTCTTCAAAAGCTCATTTTCAGTGCGCTGGATCAGATCGCCAATATAGTAAATATTTTCCGCCTTCAAACAATTCGCCGAACGCACCGTAAGTTCGAGCTCATCGACCGGACGCAGCAAGATCGGATCGAACTGTTGCGAACTGCGCTGTGCGGGAGGAGCAAAGTCTATCGAGTCGGTACCTTCCAACTGGGCAAACACCACCAACTGTTCAACCAGAATTTTGGCTGACGCGCGAACTGCGGCTTCCGCGGTGACCGCGCCATTGGTTTCGATTTCCAGCACCAGCTTGTCCAGGTCGGTACGCTGCTCGACACGGGCACTTTCCACCGTGTAGCTGACGCGCTTGACCGGAGAAAACGACGCATCCAAGACAATGCGGCCTATCGACTTCGGTGATTCGTCGCCATAGCGCCGAACATTACCCGGCACATAGCCGCGGCCATTTTCAACCTTGATTTGCATATCGATCTTGCCGCCGTGCGACAGATTCATAATGACATGCTCAGGATTGACGATCTCGACATCGTGAGGTGTTTGGATATCGGCGGCAGTCACCGGGCCTTCGCCCTCTTTGCGAAGGCTAAGAGTTACTTCATCGCGGTTGTGCAGTTTGAATACCACGCCTTTGAGATTAAGCAAAATGTTCACCACATCTTCTTGCACACCATCGATGGAAGAGTATTCATGTAAAACACCGGCGATGGTCACTTCGGTTGCGGCATGACCGACCATCGATGAGAGCAATACCCGGCGCAGTGCATTGCCCAAGGTATGGCCATAGCCACGTTCAAAAGGCTCCAATGTCACCTTGGCACGGTTTGCGCCAAGTTGCTCGACATTAATGGTTTTTGGCTTTAACAAATTATTCTGCATGCAGTCTTCCTCTCAATACCCTCGGTTCGTTACACCGATAAGGCTGGCGAAGCACACCTGGCAATACTGAAACGTATCGCAGGAACGGAAAATTAACGCGAATACAACTCAACGATCAATGATTCGTTGATGTCGGCGGCAAATTCATCGCGATCAGGTACTTTCTTGAAAGTACCTTCGCCCTTGTCGGAGTTGACGTCAACCCAAGCCGGTAGGCCCACCTGCTTGGCCAGCTCGAGCGCCTCGGCAATGCGTGTCTGCTTTTTCGACTTGTCGCGAACCGCAATCACATCGCCGGCTTTGACCATATAAGACGGAATATTTACCGATTGGCCATTGACGGTCATGGCTTTATGCGAAACCAGCTGGCGCGCTTCAGCACGGGTTGACCCAAAGCCCATGCGGTAAACAACATTGTCCAGACGCGACTCCAGGACCGACAACAAATTGGCGCCGGTATTGCCACGGCGGCGATCAGCTTCCTCGAAATAACGGCGGAACTGCTTTTCCAAGACGCCATACATTCGTTTGACCTTTTGCTTTTCCCGCAACTGCAGCCCGTAGTCAGACGTTCGGGTGCCGGACGTGCGGCCATGCTGGCCTGGCTTCGAGTCGAATTTGGCTTTGTCGCTGATAGAGCGGCGAGCGCTTTTCAGGAAAAGGTCGGTGCCTTCACGGCGTGATAGTTTGGCTTTTGGGCCAAGGTAACGTGCCACTTGAATATCCTTTTGTCATCTGCTGCATTTTTATGCAGGAGCCGGAGGCGATAGCCTATCGGCGGTGGGCTTGGTGAAAATGCCGGCACACAGACTGCTTGCAACGCAAGTGTCCAGGCGATCCAGCAAAATTAGATGCGACGGCGTTTTTGAGGACGGCAGCCGTTATGGGGAACAGGCGTTACATCGGCGATCGAATTGATACGAATACCGAGCGCACCCAGTGCGCGAACAGAAGATTCACGGCCCGGACCAGGACCTTTGATTTCCACATCTAGGTTTTTGATACCTTGCTCTATCGCGGCGCGACCCGCCACTTCCGACGCAACCTGAGCCGCGAAGGGAGTCGATTTACGCGATCCTTTGAAACCCTGGCCACCTGAAGATGCCCACGACAAGGCATTGCCTTGGCGATCGGTAATAGTGATGATCGTATTGTTGAAAGAAGCGTGGACGTGAGCAATACCATCGGCCACGTTCTTACGAACTTTCTTGCGTACGCGCTGCGCGGCGCTGTTATTGGGTGTTTTTGCCATGGCGAACTTTCAATTATTTCTTCAAAGACGCAGCAGCTTTGCGCGGGCCCTTGCGGGTGCGGGCATTGGTGCGTGTGCGCTGGCCACGCATCGGTAAGCCGCGACGATGGCGGAAACCGCGGTAGCAGCCGATGTCCATCAGGCGTTTGATGTTCATCGTGATTTCACGTCGCAAATCGCCTTCGATCGTGAACTGGGCGATCTGGTCTCGGATTTTCTCCAGATCAGCGTCGCTTAGGTCCTTGATTTTTTTGGAATAATCAATTGCGCATGCTTCGCAAATCTTACGAGCGCGAGTGCGACCAATGCCAAAGATTGCAGTCAAGCCGATTTCGGCATGCTTCTGCGGCGGAATGTTGATACCTGCGATACGAGCCATGTGCGTCCTCTAAATCTCTAAAAATCAGCCTTGACGCTGTTTGTGACGTGGGTCGTTACAGATCACGCGGACAACGCCCTTGCGACGGATAATTTTGCAGTTGCGGCAAATTTTCTTGACCGAAGCTGAAACTCTCATTTTATTTCTCCTAAACTTTCACTCTGCATTTGCTTTGAAAAGAACATACCATGTGCTCGTAATAACTTATCGAGTCGATCAGAACATCATGTTTTGAAATTGGCTTTTTTCAGCAATGACTCATACTGCTGCGACATCATGTAGTTTTGCACCTGGGCCATAAAATCCATGGTAACCACCACAATAATCATCAACGACGTTCCGCCAAAATAAAACGGCACGTTGTATTTCAAAATCAGAAACTCAGGCAGCAAACAAACGAAGGTAATATAAACAGCACCTGCCAAGGTCAGGCGCACCAGAATTTTGTCGATATAGCGTGCGGTCTGGTCACCAGGACGAATACCAGGAATAAAGGCGCCGCTCTTTTTTAGGTTATCTGCAGTTTCGCGACTATTGAATACCAAGGCCGTGTAGAAGAAACAGAAAAATATAATCGCGCCGGCATACAGCAATACATAGATCGGCTGGCCTGGCGTCAGCGTGCTGGCAATATCCTTCAACCAGCGCATACTTTCACCTGTGCTAAACCATCCGACCACAGTTGCCGGCAGCAAGATAATCGATGAAGCAAAAATTGGCGGAATCACGCCTGCCATATTTAGCTTCAGTGGCAGATGCGATGACTGTCCACCATACACCTTGTTGCCTACTTGCCTGCGCGCATAATTTACAAGAATCTTGCGCTGACCTCGCTCGACGAACACGACGAAATACGTAACCAGTACAACTACCGCAACAATCACGATGGCAATCAAGATACTCATCGCCCCGGTACGAACCAGCTCCAACAGACCACCCAATGCATTTGGCAACCCGGCAGCAATACCCGCAAAAATCAATATTGAGATACCGTTGCCAAGTCCCCGCTCGGTAATTTGTTCACCCAGCCACATCAGAAACATGGTTCCCGCTGTCAGGCTAAATACCGCCGTCATTCTGAAGCCGAAACCAGGCATCAGCACCAAACCAGGCGAGCTTTCCAGAGCGACGGCAATACCCATCGATTGAAACAACGCGAGGCCCAATGTGCCATAACGGGTATATTGCGTTATTTTTCGCCTACCTCCCTCACCTTCCTTTTTCATCTGCTCGAAAGTGGGAACCACATAAGTGAGCAGCTGCATGATGATCGATGCCGAAATATACGGCATGATTCCCAATGCGAAGACCGTGAATCTTGACAAGGCACCACCCGAAAACATATTGAACAGATTCAATATGCCGCCTTGCTGGCCTTTGAACAACTCTTTCAACTGTCCCGGATCGATCCCTGGAACCGGAATATGCGCGCCAACACGATATACGACCAGCGCCAGCAGCAAAAACACAAGCCTGTTGCGCAGATCGCCGAACTTGCCGGTTTTTGCAATTTGAGCCGCGTTGGTTGCCACTGATCGATTCCGCCGGTTATGTGATGTTAGTTAAGGTATTTAAGCGATCGAGCCGCCAGCGGCTTCGATAAGGGCTTTGGCGCTGGTCGAAGCGGAAATTCCTGTCAGTTTGACAGCCAACGACAAAGCCCCGGTGTTAATGACTTTCACATTCTTGGCGATTTGACCCACAAGGCCAGACTGCTTTAACGTCAGCAGATCTACTTCGGCCAAGCCAAGTTGCTCAAGCGCCGCCAAAGTGACTTCGGCATTGAATTTAAGCGACTGTGATTTAAAACCACGCTTGGGCAAGCGACGCTGCATTGGCATCTGACCGCCTTCGAAACCGACCTTGTGGTAGCCGCCAGCACGTGATTTTTGCCCCTTATGGCCCCGCCCTGCCGTTTTACCCAAGCCCGAACCGATACCGCGACCGACACGCCGCTTGGCATGTTTAGCGCCTTGGCCTGGCTTTATTCCGTTCAATTCCATGATATGTATGTCCTTGGCATTCAAAATCAGCGCTTGCCGCCAAATAAACGGCCGCGGGCTGATCCATAACGCTTCAAATGATTTTGACTAAATAACTGATCTTGTTGATCATGCCGCGCACGGCAGGCGTGTCCTGCAATTCGCTGACGCTGTTGACGCCGCGCAAACCTAAACCGCGCACAGTGGCGCGATGCGATTCCTGCGTTCCGATCGGACTGCGAATCAGCTGAACTTTTATTTTCGCTTCTGAATTCATTTCACCGTCCGCCTTAACCAAAGATTTCTTCGACTGATTTGCCACGCTTGGCTGCGATATCGGAAGCCGTGGTGGAGTTTTTCAGCGCATCCAGCGTAGCGCGCACCATGTTGTACGGATTGCTCGAGCCGTGGCTTTTAGCCACGATGTCGGTAATTCCCATGACCTCGAATACCGCGCGCATCGGGCCGCCGGCAATAATGCCAGTGCCTTTGGGAGCAGGCGCCATCATGACGTTGGCCGCACCATGGTGGCCGAATACATTGTGATGCAGCGTGCCATTTTTCAATGAAACTTTCGTCAGGTTGCGGCGCGCTTCTTCCATGGCTTTTTGCACGGCTGCAGGCACTTCTTTGGACTTGCCTTTGCCCATGCCAACGCGGCCGTCACCGTCGCCGACCACCGTAAGTGCGGCGAAACCGAGAATACGGCCGCCCTTCACCACTTTGGTCACGCGATTGATCGCGATCATTTTTTCCTTCAGACCATCGTCTGGAGCATCATTTTGCGATTTAGCTTGAAACTTAGCCATATTTTGATTCCAGTCTGCTTAGAACTGCAAACCAGCTTCGCGAGCCGCATCGGCCAACGCTTTGACGCGGCCATGGTACGCAAAACCGGCGCGATCGAACGCCACTTTTTCCACACCCACCGCTTTTGCCTTTTCGGCAATACGTTTGCCAATGGCCTGCGCGGCAGCAACATTTCCACCTTTGCCAACACCGATTTCCTTGCGCACATCCGCCTCAGCTGTCGAAGCGGATGCCAGAACCTGACGGCCATCGCCGGAAATAACACTGGCATACATATGCAGATTCGTGCGATTCACGGAAAGCCGGGCAACACCCTGATTGGCGATGCGAATGCGGGTTTGCCGTGATCGGCGAAGGCGCTGCTCTTTTTTGGTCAACATGATTGGCAGCCTCTTATTTCTTCTTGGTTTCTTTAATCGTGATTTTTTCGTCTGAATAACGGATGCCTTTGCCTTTGTAGGGCTCGGGAGGGCGAACCGCGCGCACTTCGGCGGCAATCTGGCCGACACGCTGGCGATCCGAACCCTTGATGACGATCTCGGTCGGGGTCGGGGTTTCGACCTTGATACCGAGCGGCATATCCATCAGCACATTATGCGAATAACCCACCGTGAGGCTGAGCTTGCCGCCTTGCGCTTGAGCTTTAAAGCCAACGCCGACCAGACTGAGTTTTTTCTCGAAGCCTTTGATGACTCCAACCACCATGTTGTTGACAAGCTGGCGCATGGTGCCGCTCATGGCATTGGCTTCACGCGAGTCATCGACCGGCGCGAATGTCAGCTTGCCACCGTCGGTCTTGACAACAACATGCGCGTTTTGCGTCAACGCCAAAGCGCCCAGCACGCCTTTGACATTGATCTGATCGTCCTTGATCGCGATGTCCACACCCTGAGGGATGGCAACGGGCATTTTTGCTACACGAGACATTTTAGTTACTCCTGAATGTCGCCATCAGGCCACGTAGCACAGCACTTCGCCACCAATGCCGGTAGCGCGCGCTTTGCGGTCGGTCATCACGCCTTGGGGCGTCGTGACAATTGCAACGCCCAGCCCATTCATGACCTGGGGAATGGCGCCATGGCCTTTGTATACACGAAGGCCGGGGCGGCTGACGCGTTCGATGCGTTCAATCACCGGGCGCCCCGCGTAATACTTCAAGGCGATTTCCAATTGTGGCTTGCCGTCATTGGGCTTGACGGAAAAGCCGTCGATATAGCCTTCATCCTTCAAAACCTGCGCAATGGCCACCTTGACTTTCGACGACGGCACCAATACCAGGGTTTTTTCAACCATTTGCGCATTGCGAATACGCGTCAACATGTCGGCGATAGGATCACTCATACTCATTTTCAGATTCTCCTATTGCTTACCAGCTGGCCTTGGTGATGCCGGGAATATCCCCGGCAAAAGCCAATTCGCGGATCTTGCTGCGGGCCAGACCAAATTGACGGAACGTGCCGCGTGGGCGACCCGTGATCGCGCAGCGGTTGCGCTGGCGAGTCGGGTTGGCGTTGCGCGGCAGTTTTTGCAATTCTTGACGCGCCAGTGCGCGCTCGTCGTCGGTGCGCTTGAAATCATTGGCGGTCGCCTTGAATTCAGCGTGTTTTTTGGCGAACTTGGCGACGAGCTTGTCGCGCTTGAGTTCACGTTGCAGTAATGCTTGTTTTGCCATCTTGCGCCTTCAGTTCTTGAACGGAAAACGGAAGGCGGTGAGGAGCGCCTTGCACTCTTCATCGGTCTTGGCCGTCGTGGTGATGCTGATATTGAGTCCGCGCAAGGCATCGACCTTGTCGTACTCGATTTCAGGGAAAATGATCTGCTCTTTCACGCCGATGTTGTAGTTGCCGCGGCCATCGAAGGCGCGCCCTGAAATTCCGCGAAAGTCGCGCACGCGGGGCAGCGCCACGGTCACGAAACGGTCGAGGAACTCATACATCTGCACGCCGCGCAGCGTAACCATGCAGCCGATCGGCAGGTCTTCGCGAATCTTGAAGCCGGCGATGGCTTTCTTGGCCTTGGTGACCACCGGCTTCTGGCCGGCGATTTTGGACATGTCCGACACCGCGCTGTCCATGACTTTCTTGTCGGCGACCGCCTCGCTCACACCCATGTTGAGCGTGATCTTGGTGATGCGCGGCACCTGCATCGGCGAGGTGTAGCCGAATTTTTCTATCAGGGCTGGCGCGATTTTCTCGCGGAATTGCTGTTGCAAGCGTGCCATGGTCATGCAGCCTTAATTTCTTCGCCGCTGGACTTGAAGACGCGCACTTTTTTGCCGTCCGCCAGCAACTTGATACCAACCCGGTCCGCCTTGCCCGACGCCGCATTGAAAATGGCGACGTTGGACTGGTGGATCGGCATGCTTTTTTGGACGATGCCACCCGTCGTGCCTTTGAGCGGATTGGGCTTGGTGTGCTTTTTCACCTGGTTGACGCCGTCCACCAGCACATGGCTGTCATCGACGCGCAGCGAAATCTTGCCGCGCTTGCCTTTGTCGCGACCGGTGATCACGATGATCTCGTCGCCTTTGCGAATCTTGTTCATGGTCGGGCCCTTAAAGAACTTCGGGCGCCAGCGACACGATCTTCATGAACTTTTCGGTGCGCAGCTCGCGCGTGACGGGTCCGAAGATGCGGGTGCCGATGGGCTCGAGCTTGGCATTGAGCAGCACTGCCGCATTGCCGTCGAATTTGACGAGCGAGCCGTCGCCGCGACGGATGCCCTTGGCGGTGCGAACGACCACCGCGCTGTAAACCTCGCCTTTTTTGACGCGGCCACGCGGCGCGGCTTCCTTGATGCTCACCTTGATGACGTCGCCGACGCTGGCATACCGGCGCTTGGAGCCGCCCAGCACCTTGATGCACATCACGGATTTGGCGCCCGTGTTGTCGGCAACATCGAGTTTGGATTGCGTTTGAATCATTTGAGTTAGTCCCAACTTGCACCGGCAATGTTCGCTTGTTGCAAACCAGTCGCCGATCAGTCTTGGGCCCGTTGTCCACACCGCAAACCACTTGCAGCGCTTCCAATTGGCTATTTATGCAGAAGTCTTCGCCTATTAAAGCGAAGCCTATGATTATCGCCAAAAAAGAGTCTGCGTCAACAATTTTTGCAAAAACTTTCTGCAAAGCCTAAAAAACGCTGTTAGCAGCTGTTATGTACAAGGCAAAACACCCTAGCTTGTGCGGCGGCGTTCTTGCCGATTATGAAATACTTGGCGCTTGATCTTTTTCGCGCCTTCCGGACCCAGAGCACCGCTATGACTCACCTTCTCGCCCTCGACCAAGGCACCTCCAGCTCGCGCAGCATCGTGTTCGATGAGCACGGCCGCACCGTGGCGCTGGCACAGCGGGAACTGCCTCAGATGTACCCCCGGCCAGGCTGGATCGAGCACGATCCGATGGAGATCTGGCGCGGCCAGCTGGCGACCGCCCGGCAGGCGCTTGCCGAGGCGCGCCTGAAGGCCAGCGACATCAGTGCGCTGGGGCTTGCCAACCAGCGCGAAACCACGGTGGTCTGGCACCGGAAAACCGGCCAGCCGATCCACCCGGCCATCGTCTGGCAGGACCGGCGCACCGAAGCGGTCTGCGCCGAGCTGCGCGAGCAAGGCCAGGAGGCGTTGATCCAGTCTATAACCGGCCTGCGGATCGACGCCTACTTTTCAGCTACCAAGCTCAAATGGCTGCTTGATCAGGTGCCCGGCGCGCGCGCGCAGGCCGAACGCGGCGAGCTGGCTTTCGGCACCATCGACAGCTGGCTGCTGTGGCAGCTCACGGGCGGCGCGGTGCATGCCACCGACGTCAGCAATGCGTCGCGAACGATGCTTTTCAACATCCACACCAACCAGTGGGATGCGCAATTGCTCGCGCTATTCGGCATTCCCGAGTCGCTGCTGCCCGAGGTCAAGCCGTCGAGCACGCACTATGGCGAGGTGCTGCCTGAGCTGCTCGGCCATGCGATTGCGATCGGCGGCGTCGCGGGCGACCAGCAAAGCGCGCTGTTCGGGCAGGCCTGCTTCAAGGCCGGCATGGCGAAAAACACCTATGGCACCGGCTGCTTTATGTTGATGCACACCGGCAGTCAATTCCAGACCTCGCGCAACGGCCTGCTGACCACCAGCGCAGCGCAAATAGCCCCCACGCTTGTCGCTTCGCGTACTGCGCTGCCCCCCGAGGGAGCGCAGTCCAGCTTGGGGCGGCCCGGCGCTGGACAGGCCACCGCCCAGCCGGAATTCGCCCTCGAAGGCAGCGTGTTCGTCGGCGGCGCGGTGGTACAGTGGCTGCGCGACGGGCTGAACGCCATCAAGGGCAGCGCCGAAGTGCAAGCCTTGGCTGAAAGCGTTCCCGACTCGGGCGGCGTGATGCTGGTGCCGGCCTTCACCGGCCTGGGCGCGCCTTACTGGAAGCCCGATGCGCGCGGCGCCCTCACGGGCCTTACGCGCGGTACGACGCTGGCGCATATCGCGCGAGCCGCGCTGGAGAGCATTGCCTACCAAAGCGCGGCCCTGCTGCTCGCCATGAGCCGCGACGCGCTCGACGCCGGCGCCGCGCCGCTGACTGAGTTGCGGGTCGATGGCGGCGCCTGCGTGAATAATTTGCTGATGCAGTTCCAAGCCGACCTGCTCGGCATTCCCGTCGTTCGCCCCGCCGTCACCGAAACCACGGCGCTCGGCGCGGCTTACCTGGCTGGACTTTGCGTCGGCATCTATAGCGGCACCGACGAGCTGGCCGGACTGTGGCGCGCAGAGCGAACTTTCTTGCCGGTGCTGGGCGCGGACCGCGCAGCCGGCCTGATGGCGCGCTGGGAGCATGCGGTCCGGCAGACAGTGCTGGCGTAGCGGCCACGCTACATGCACTGATCGATTAGGAAACCACCATGGCCATAAGCACGACAAACGCAAACCCCAGCGATGAATCCATCGCCTTTATCGGCGGCGGCAACATGGCCGGCGCCATCATCGGCGGACTGCTCAAAAGCGGTTTTTCGGCCAACCGGATCCAGGTTGTCGAGCCGTTTGCCGAACAGCGCGCCAGGCTGGCCTCGCAGTTTCAGGTCTGTGTGCAGGAATCCGCCAGCGCTATGCTGAAAACTGCTGGTCTGGTGGTCTGGGCCGTCAAGCCGCAAACCTTCAAAGAGGCTGCCGACCAAGGCGCTGCATATACCGGCAACGCCTTGCATCTGAGCGTCGCCGCCGGCATCCGCTCGGGCACGATTGCCGGCTGGCTGGGCACCGAGCGCATCGTTCGCGCCATGCCCAATACGCCGGCGCTGATCGGCCTGGGCCAAACCGCCTTGTTCGCCCGTCCCGCGGCCAGCTCAGCCGACCGGCAAGCTGTCGAGCGGGTGATCCAGACAACGGGCGAGTATCTGTGGCTCGATCAGGAGGCGCAGCTCGATGCGGTGACGGCGCTGTCGGGCTCGGGCCCGGCCTATGTTTTTTACTTTATCGAAGCCATGATCGACGCCGGCGCCGACATGGGTTTGAGCCGCGGGCAGGCGCAGCAGCTGGCCGTCGGCACCTTCGTCGGCGCTTCGGCGCTGGCCCGGGACGCCGCAGAGCCGCCCGAAATCCTGCGCGCACGGGTAACGTCGCAAGGCGGAACGACCTACGCGGCGCTCATGTCTATGGAGCAGGGCGGCGTCAAGGGGCAGTTCATTCGCGCCCTCCATGCCGCGCGCCAGCGCGCCGGCGAGTTGGGCGACGAATTTGGGTCTGCGTGAAGGTTTGCTTATAAAAAAACGGCTTTTTCGCAATGTTTATGGACATTGTTTGCTATTTATTTAGTAATTTGCACATTGCTTTTCAAAACCAGCGCTAAAACCCCGAAAAAATCTTTTTCAGCCATGAAAAACCAGTCAACCGC
This sequence comes from uncultured Polaromonas sp., assembly GCA_964236835.1. Taxonomy (GTDB): domain Bacteria; phylum Pseudomonadota; class Gammaproteobacteria; order Burkholderiales; family Burkholderiaceae_C; genus Polaromonas. Next base: position 3,278 of record CAXSGT010000016.1, on the reverse strand, counting down.
CTTACTAGGCCCTACGTTATCCATGCACGAACGTGCAGCCTGACAATCACCTTCCAAGGCGATACGAACGTAAAAGCACTTTTAAACCTCTGGAGTTCCTCATGAAAAAATTTCTGTCCATTCTCGTCAGCGCCGCTGTCCTTGCCATGCCTTTGGCCGTGATTTCGACGCCAGCCAGCGCCCAGACGTCAGTGTCAACGCCTGAAAAGCCAATGCACAAGATGAAGCGCAAAGCCCGTCACGCCAGGGCCGTGATGAAGCGAAAAATGCATAACGCCAGGGTAAGAGCAAATTCCACCCCCAGAGCCAGAGCCACTTCCGTTAACTGATCAGCGGCCACACAGCGCTCCACTCGCGGGTGCCGGCCGTTGGAGTTCTACAAAAGCCCGCAATTCGCGGGCTTTTTGCGTTGGGCATCGTCTTGAACCACGCCTTAAGGCAGCGAATACGACAGCGCAATGCCGGCAAACACCGTGAAGCCCAGCCAGTGATTCAGGCGAAAAGCCTTGAAGCAATCGTCGCGTTGGCGTTTGCGGATCAGCCAGCCGTGCCAGAGCGCCTGCAGCAGCGCCAAGCCGATTGCTATTATAAAAATAGCTGACTTCGCCCGCCCGATAAGCGCAAAAGCCCATATTGACAGGTAAAATAGGTAGCAGAGCATGACGCCGGCGACATCAAAGCGGCCAAGCGTGATGGCCGAGGTTTTCATGCCGATTTTCAGGTCGTCGTCGCGGTCGACCATGGCGTATTCGGTGTCGTAGGCGATCACCCAGCACAGATTGCCGAGCAGCAAGAGCCAAGCCAGCGGCGGCACGCGCGACTGGACGGCAGCGAACGCCATCGGAATGCCGAAACTGAAAGCCACTCCCAGCACCGCCTGCGGCATCGCCAGATAACGCTTGGCAAACGGGTAGATCAGCGTGACGGCAAGCGCGGCGAACGACCAGGCGATCGCCGCTGGATTGGTTGTCAGCACCAGGCCGAACGCCGCCAGGGCCAGCACTGCGCCCAGCGCCAGCGCCTCCTGGCTGGAGAGCGCGCCGCGGGTCACCGGCCGGTCGGCCGTTCGCTTGACATGCCGGTCGAAATCGCGGTCTGCCACGTCGTTGACGCAGCAGCCCGCGCTGCGCATCAAAAACGTTCCCAGCGTGAAAACCACAAGCAGATGCCAGCCGGGAAAGCCGCCGGCCGCAATCCACAGCGCCGAAAGGGTTGGCCACAGCAGCAGCAGCCAGCCGGCGGGCCGGCTCCAGCGGATCAACTGCAAATACAGGGAAAGCTTGGCACGCATCGGAACGGCCCTGTCGCCTGCCATCAGGACAGCCGCATGACGCCAGGCAGTTCGCAGGCATAAATTGCGTTGCGCAGCGCGGCAATGGCTTCGTAGCGGGTGAAACTGCGGCGCCAGGCCAGCACCACGCGCCGCGTCGGCACATGGCCGTCGAACGGCAGGTATTTGACGTAGGAAGACTGGCTCGCAGACCTCTTTTTTTTGCCAGCCGCCATCAACGACTCCCTGGGAACGCCCAGGCGCGGCACCAGCGTGATGCCCATGCCGGCGGCGACCATATGCTTGATGGTTTCCAGCGACGAGCCCTCGAAGCTCTTGCTGATGCCCTCGGCGCTGCTGGAAAAGCGCGCAAATTCCGGGCACACCTCGAGCACATGGTCGCGAAAGCAGTGGCCGGTGCCGAGCAGCAGCAGCGTTTCCTTTTTCAGCTCTTCGGCCGTCACGCTGCCGCGCGCGGCCAGTGGGTGGCTGCTTGGCACCGCCGCCATGAAGGGCTCGTCGTACAGCGGCGCGATCGCCAGGTTGGTGTCGGGAAACGGCTCTGCCAGGATCGCGCAGTCGATCTCGCCAGTGCGCAACTCTTCGAGCAGCTTGACGGTGAAGTTCTCCTGCAGCATCAAGGGCATCTGCGGCGTTTTCTCGATGATCTGGCGCACCAGGTCGGGCAGCAGGTAGGGGCCGATGGTGTAGATCACGCCCAGCCGCAGGCTGCCGGCCAGCGGATCCTTGCCGCGCCGGGCGATCTCGCGGATGCTGTCGGCCTGCTCCAGCACGCTTTGCGCCTGGCGAATGATCTCGCCGCCCAGCGGCGTCACCGTGATCTCGTTGGCGTTGCGCTCGAACAGCTTGACCTGGAGTTCCTCCTCGAGTTTCTTGATCGCCACGCTGAGCGTCGGCTGCGACACATGGCAGGCCTCGGCGCCCCGGCCGAAGTGCTTTTCACGGGCCACGGCGACGATGTATTTGAGTTCGGTCAGCGTCATGGAGGGATTGTGCGGGTTTTCGTAAGCCGATAAAGCATATCAATTCATGATAATCTTATCCATGCATTCAACGCAATTTGAAGATGCGGGACTCGAATATCTTCTTGGCCTGAATGGCAACATCGAATTTCAGAACGACGCGAGCTATTGGGTCAAGATGGACGTTTCCCGTCTAGCGATAACGGCTGAAAGGCCGCATGGCATCAAGTACAGCTTGACCCTGCATGCGCCGGGCGGCGTGCGCCTGATGGGATTCGACAATGCCCACGGCGGAATCAAGCCTGCCGGGTCGCGTTTTTTGCATGTCGGCAAGCAGTATCCCTACGATCACAGGCACCGCAACGCCAAAGACAGTGGCATAACTTATGAGTTCAACACGGCTTACCAGTTGATCAGTGACTTTCACGCCGAGGTTGACCGTGTTTTGAAAGAGGTATCACCATGAACAAAGTATTGAAAGTGGGTATTGCGACCGTGCAGGAGCAGCGGGCACGGTCGCTTGCGATTGCAGCGGGAACACGCCAGCGCGGCATTGATGAACCCAATGTCTGGTTCCCGTCGGTGTCCGCGATGGCAAGGGTTTTGTCGGACGAGAACATGGCTTTGCTGAAAGCGGTTCGCGAGCAGCGGCCCGACTCCATGGATACCCTGGCCAAGGTGGTTGGCAAGCATGCTCCCAATGTATCGCGTTCGCTGCATGCGATGGCGGCGTATGGGCTGATTGAGTTTGTCAGGAATGGTCGCGCCGTTATGCCTCAGGCGACGTTTGAGCATTTGTCGGTGGAATTTTGCTGAGAGGCTACGAGGCAGAGAACCTCACGCTAGTCTGAAGTAACGGCATTGCAAAAACCACTTATTAATTTTTACCAGCAACGCCCGCCGGACGGTGACGGGCCTGGCATACAGCTTTAACTTTATGGATCAAAATGATCACTGGGCGCAGCTTGTGGTGACCTGCCCCCTACCGGCGTACCAACTGAATTGAGGAAGTCCGGGGTTGCAAG
>CAXSGT010000015.1:0-29758 GCA_964236835.1 uncultured Polaromonas sp. | reverse complement strand
CGCACCGAGACGTTCATGCCGATGAAGCCGCAAGCGCCCGAGAGCACCGCGCCGACGACGAAGCCGACGGCGGTCGTGCCGTCGAGAAACACGCCGATCAGAATCGCCAGGATGACGCCGACGATGGCGATGGTCTTGTACTGCCGCGCCAGATAGGCGGCGGCGCCGAGCTGGATGGCCGATGCGATTTCCTGCATGCGCGCATTGCCCGCGTCCTGCGACAGAATCCAGCTGCGCGCCCAGAAGCCATAGCCGACGGCGATGAGGCCGCAGACAAGCGCGAGAATCAGCGCTGAGTTACCCGTCATAAAAATCTCCCACATGGTTTTTTGCTTGATAAGAGGTGCACCGCGAGCGGACCTCCGCTGCGTTGCTTCCTCGCATCCCGCGGGAGACGATTGGCCAACGTGGGAAATTTACCGCCAAAACATGACAACTTGACGTGGCGCATGGCCTGATTGGGCAAAAATCAGGGTAAATACCGATCATTCGGCAGTGCCTGTACCCCGGGACCGATGCCTCGCGATGGTTCGCCCGTACGATACTTCGCACGTTCTTCTTTCTTCTGCAACGCATTCAATCAACCAAAAAAGCAGCCATGTCCCTAGATAAAGTTTCTCCCGGCAAAAACGTCCCCGAGTCGTTCAACGTGATCATCGAAATTCCGATGAACGCCGACCCGGTGAAGTACGAGGTGGACAAAGAGTCGGGCGCGATTTTTGTCGATCGCTTCATGAGCACGTCGATGCATTACCCGACCAACTACGGCTATGTGCCCAAAACCATCAGCGGCGACGGCGACCCGGTCGATGTGCTGGTCATCACGCCGGTGCCCTTGATTCCGGGCGTGGTGGTGACGTGCCGCGCCATCGGCATTTTAAAAATGACCGACGAGGCCGGCGAAGACGGCAAAGTGCTGGCGGTGCCGATCGACAAGAAATGCTCGCTCTACACCCAGTGGCAAAAGCCCGAGGACATGAATCCGCTGCGGCTCAAAACCATCTCCCATTTCTTCGAGCATTACAAAGACCTCGAAGACGGCAAGTGGGTCAAGGTGCTGGGCTGGGAAGGCCCGGACGCGGCGAAAAAAGAAATTACCGACGGCATCGCGAACTACGACAAGGCAAAACCGGCTTGAGCGCATGAAAAAAGTGACGTTTTATGCCGTTTGCGCAATACCAGAAAGCATAGTTTGCTATTAATAACATAGTTTATCTGCTTCATTGGCATTGGCAAGCGCTTGCTGCCGCTTTCGCAAGCGATTTTCTTTTTTATGGCGCTAGGGCTTTCGGTACAGAGGACAATACGAACTTTGCGCGTGTCGAGTGATACTCCCGCCCACCTTCCAAAAAACAACCCAGGTTTATACATGTTCGAGCAGCTTGCAGCACCCCTGGATCCTGAAGAAATCGCCGAGCTGATGCCGAGCACGATCAATTTTCCCGTCGTCGGCATCGGCGCTTCGGCCGGCGGCCTCGGCGCGCTGCTGCGCTTCTTCGAGCACATGCCCGCGGCCAACGGCATGGCGTTCGTGATCGTTCTTCACCTGTCGCCGACGCATGAAAGCAATGCCGCCGAGATCCTGCAGCGGGCGACGAAAATGCCGGTCGTTCAGGTCACGCAAGAGCTGCCCATCGAAGCCGACCATGTGTACGTCATACCGCCGAACCACGACCTGGCGATGAACGACGGCCACCTGCAACTGGCCGAAGCAACGCGCGTCAGCGGCAGGCATGTGGCGATCGATTTGTTTTTCCGCACCTTGGCGCAGGTCCACAAGGAGCGGGCGATCGCCGTCGTGCTGTCGGGCACCGGCTCGGACGGCGCGGCCGGGCTGGCGCGGGTGAAAGAGCGGGGCGGCGTGACGCTGGCGCAGGCGCCCCAGGACGCCGAGCATGACGGCATGCCCAAAGCCGCCATCTCGACGGGCATGGTCGATTTCGTCGCCAACGTGGTCGATATGCCGCAGCGCCTGCGCGATCTGTGGGCCAACGCCAGGCAAATACGCCTGCCCGCCGACGCCACCGCGACGATGAAGGTGCTCGCCGAGCAGAACGTCGAGGCTGCCAGGCTGGCCGAGGAGGCCTTGCGCGACATCATGGCGCTGCTGCGCGGCTACTCGAAGAACGACTTCCGGCACTACAAGCGCGCGACGGTGCTGCGCCGCATCGAGCGCCGGTTGCAGGTCAACTCGCTGCCCGACCTGCCGAGCTACCGCGACTACCTGCGCGAGCATGCCGAGGAAGCCAAGCCGCTTTTGCAGGACATGCTGATCAGCGTGACCAATTTCTTTCGCGACCGCCACGCCTTCGACGCGCTGGAGCGCTCGGTGCTGCCGGGCCTGCTCGACGACAGGCCGGCCGAGGACAGCGTGCGCGCCTGGGTGCCGGGCTGCGCGACGGGCGAAGAGGCGTATTCCATCGCCATGCTGCTGCGCGAGCAGATCGACCAGCAGAACTCGATGTGCGAGATGCAGGTCTTCGCGACCGATATCGACGAAAGGGCGATCTGCGTTGGCCGCTCGGCACTGTATCCCGAGTCGATCATGACCGACGTGCCCCCCGGCCGGCTGCGGCAGTTTTTCATCAAGGAGCACGGCGAGTTCCGCGTCGTGAAGAAAGTCCGCGAGAAAGTGCTGTTTGCCCGGCACAACGTGCTGCGCGATCCGCCGTTTTCGCGGCTCGACCTCATCTGCTGCCGCAATCTGCTGATCTACCTCGACCGCGAAGCGCAGACCCGGGTGCTGGAGATGTTCCGCTTCGCGCTCAAGCCCGGCGGCTACCTGTTCCTGGGCCTGTCCGAAACGGCCGAGGCGGCGCCCAACCTGTTTACGCTGGTCGACAAGAAAAACCGGATCTACCGGGTCAACCCGCTCGCCCATTCGCTGCGCCACCTGCCTTTTCCGATCGACATTCCCGGCGAGCGCGCTATTCCCGTCAAAAAAGGCGGCAGCGTGCGGATCGAGCCGGCGCTGCCAAGCTCGGCCGAGCTGCACCGCAAATTCATCGGCCAGGTCGCAGCGCCGAGCGTTTTGCTCGACTCGCATCATGAAATTCTTCACCTGTCGGAAAACGTCGGCAAATTCCTGCTCGCCGGCAGCGGCGAGCCGTCGCGCAACCTGCTGAGCAATGTGCCGGCCGAGCTCAGGGGCGAACTGCGCACCGCGCTGTTCCAGGCGGCGCAGTCGGCCGGTCCCGTCAAGTCCCGGCCGACGGCGGTGCCCCGGGGCGATTCGCAGGTCCTTATCGAGTTGACGGTCAGGTATTTCGGCGAGCCGGGCGGCGCGTCCGGGCTGACGCTGGTGATGTTCGACGAGCTTGCCGACCCGCCGGCGGCGGCCGCGCCGGAATCGGCCGACGCCGACCCCGAGCGCGGCCGGCTTTTCGCGCGCTACGAAAACGAGATCGCGCAGCTCAAGGAGCAGCTCCACCGCACGATCGCGCAGGCGGCGACCTCGACGGAAGACCTGAAGGCGTCGAACGAGGAGCTGCAGGCCATCAACGAAGAGCTGCGCTCGGCCAGCGAGGAGCTGGAAACCAGCAAGGAAGAGCTGCAGTCGATCAACGAAGAGCTGACGACGGTCAACTATGAATTAAAAGTCAAGGTCGATGAAACCAGCAAGATCAACGACGACCTGCAGAACCTGATCACCTCGACCGACATCGCCACGGTGTTCATCGACCGGGCGCTGCGCATCAAACGCTTCACGCCGCAGGCGTCCGGCATCTTCAACCTGATCGCGTCCGACGTGAACCGCTCGCTGCTCGACATCACCCACAAGCTCGACTACGAGTCGCTCGCCGGCGACGCGGCCGAAATGCTCAAGACGCTCAACCTGGTCGAGCGGCCGGTCAGCGGCGAAGGCGGCAAGCAGTACCTGGCGCGCATGCGGCCCTACCGCACGAACGACGACCGCATCGACGGCGCGGTGTTGACCTTCGTCGATGTCACGGCGTTGCGCCAGGCCGAGGAAAAGGCGCGCGCGAGCGAGGAACGGCTGCGCATCGCCGCCCTGACGACCAACGATTACGCGATTCTCACCATCGACGAGGCCGGCACCGTCACCAGCTGGAACCTGGGCGCGGCGCGAATGTTCGGCTATGCGGAAAAGGAGATCATCGGCCAGCCCTTCGCCACGCTTTTCACCCCCGAAGACCGGCTTGCGGCCATCCCCGGCGCCGAGTTGCGCAAGACCCGCGAGCAAGGGCGCAGCACGGACGACCGCTGGCATATCCGCAAGGACGGGACCATCTTCTTTTGCAGCGGCGTCGTGACGCGCCTGGAAGGCAAAATGGGCGGCTTCGCGAAGATCGGAAGGGACATGACCGACAGCAAGACGCAGGCGACCAGCCGCGATGAACTGCTGGCGCGCGAGCAGGCCGCCAACGAGTTGAAGGACCGGTTTCTGGCCGTGCTGTCGCATGAACTCAAGCATCCGCTCAACCTGATCCAGGTCAACGCCGAGCTGCTGGTCAGCCAGCCCGAAGTGCGCGCCATGCCGCTGGCGGTGCGCACCGGCGAAGCGATCCGGCTCGCGGTGGCGAGCCAGACCAAGATCATCGACGACTTGCTCGACCTGTCGCGGGCGCAGACCGGCAAGCTGCTGCTCAAGCTGGACACCGAGAACCTGGACGAGATCGCCTCGGCCATCATGGTCGCGGCCCGGGACGCGGCGAGCGGCAAAGGCGTCAGGCTGGCCTATGAATGCGCCGATCAAAAGATGATGGCGATTTGCGACCGCGTCCGCACCGAACAAATATTCTGGAACCTGATCAACAACGCGATCAAGTTCACTCCGGCGGGCGGCGGCGTCGAGGTGCGCCTGAGCCGGGACGACGGCTTTGCGAAATTCACGGTCGCCGACACCGGACAGGGGATCTCGGCGGTGTTTCTGCCCAAGATATTCGGCCTCTTCGTCCAGGAAAGCCACCAGTTCTCCAGCGAAAACACCGGCCTCGGCGTCGGGCTGACACTGGTGCGCGATCTGGCCGTCGCCCAGGGCGGCAGGGTGCTGGCGGAATCGCCCGGCCTGGACCGGGGTTCGTGCTTTACCGTGTGGCTGCCGCTGGCTGACCAGCAAGCATCGAGCGACAAGGCGGCGCCGGCCGCCAGCGCCAATTTGAAGGACTTGCGGATTCTCGCGGTTGACGACATGGCTGAATTGCTCGAGCCGTTCGCCCTGCTGCTGCGCCTGGAAGGCGCCACGGTCGATACCGCGGTCGGCGGCCACGACGCTTTGCGAATGCTTGAATCCGCGCCGTATGACCTGTTGATCTCGGACATCGGCATGGACGGCATGGATGGCTACGAGCTGATCCAGAAAATAAGAAAACGCCCGGCATTGCGCGGGCTGCGGGCGATCGCGCTGAGCGGCTATGGCAGGCAGGTGGATGTGAACCGCGCATTGCGAAGCGGATTCGACGCCCATCTGGCCAAGCCGGCGACGGTCGCGCACATTTGCCAGACGATCGCGCAACTGGCCGCTAAAAATCATCGCTGAGTGGCTTGCCGCCCGATTGCCGACACCCGCCACCGTGACCGGTTGCCCATCGGTATTGAAGAATTAATGTTTTTAAGGCAAACTTGCGTTTGCAATTGTAAGCAACGCCAGATGACGCTTTTCACTTGTTTATGGTTGGCCGGGTTTTTATCATGACAGCGTCAAGTGCTTGAAAAGCCAGTAACAGCTTAAATTGGAATGTGCATGAAAATCGACGAACTTCCAGTCTTGGAAAGCAGCCCCGTGACGCCATCGCAGCATGACGAGTTGCAAATCGAATCGGCCCGATACGCTGTTCTCAGGCGCTTGTCGCCTTCGCTGCGGCATCACCTGGTCAGGCCGCTGCAACCGATCACGCTGATCTATGGCGTCATGAACCACAAGCTTGCCGCCGCCACTCCGGACCTGCAAGCGGTTCGGGCGCATGCCGACAAGATCAACGACTTCGCCAAGGATGCGCTGGCCCAGTGCGTCGATATGAGCTCCTGGCTGGCGCCCGAGCCCGGCACGCTAGTCGGGCTGGCCGCGGGCGTTCGGGAATGCGTCGGCCTGCTGGCGACCACGCTGCATTTTCGCGGCTTCCACCTGGTCAACGAGGTCGATGAAATGGCGCAGCCGGTGCAGCGCGACGCCCTGCGCATGGTGTTGATCGCCACGCTGCTCGAAATCACCGATGCGCTGGCGGAGCCGGCGACCCTGAGCTTAAGCGCCGCCTGCCAGGGCGATCGGGCGGCCTTGTCGCTGCGGGTCGAACCCCGGGCCCAGGGCCGGGTCGAATACTATGACGACGGCTACAGGAAGCTGCGCTGGAGCGATGTGCAGGCGCTGGCCGGCGCCGAGCATGTGAGCCTGTCGCGCGATGCCAATTGCGTGACCATGGGCTTTGCGCTCGAGGCGGCGCAAGTGGCGCCTGCCTGAGCGGACCGGCCGCCGGCGTTGCGCCGCCGAGGCTTTTCAATTTTTTTGCCCGCTGGCTACGCGCCGGTTCGCGTTTCAAGGCGCGCGCCGTGACTCTCCATCCGGGTCGCAGTCGTCCAGCATGCCTTGCAGATCGTCATCGAGTCCTTTGACCGGCGTCGCCTTGGCCAGCGCGATCCAGACATCGAACGGCAGGTTCTGGCGCATCCGCCGGGGCGCTGGACGGGCGACCGCCAGGCGCGACTTTTCGACGACCATGACGCCGCATTCGAGCGGAACCTCGTCGGCCGCGCCGATCGGCCTGCCCTTGGCGTCGCAGCCCAGCACATACCAGCATTCACCGCCCAGGTCGAGGTAGGCGGCGCGTTTTTCAGGCCGCCGCAGGTCGCCGAGCAGGTCCGAGCGCGCCACCTTGATCTCGTGCACGATCGGCTCGACATAGGCCTGCACCGTCGTGTTGCGAATCGAAAACACGTCGGGCCGCACCACGCACCAGCGCCCTTTTTGTCCTTCGCCCGCGGGCGGCAGCTGCGCCCGCAGGCTTAAGGCCCGCCAGGCGATGCGGCCGGCCCTGACCATTTCGCAGGCGACCTGCTCGACCAGCGCCTCGTGCGCCGACAGCGCCGAGCGGTTGCGCGCCAGCGTCGCGGCGAGCCAGGCGATGCCGGCGTCGGTCACGCGCAAGCTCTCGTGGCCCGCCGGGCCGGCGACGCGCCGGAGCATGCCGCCAGCGAGCAATTCGATCTCCAGCATGTCCTGGCACGGCCATCCGGCGGAACGGTAAACCTCGCGCAGCCGCCGGGCGTGGGCGCGGCCGAGCGCGGCTGTCGAAGGTTCGGCGGCGGTATCGGTGGGAGAACAGGCAATTGACATGGCGAGCGGAATAAAGGTTGCAGCTTTAGGGAAGTAAAAACATTTCAACGCGGAGAAGACGAGCACGCGGAGGACGCGGAGCAATTCAAAATTTATATTGAGTCTTCTCCGCGTCCTCCGCGCACTCCGTTCTCTCCGAGTTGAAAGTGGGCGTTTTCGGACCGCGTGCTCAAACTACAGTTCCCCCCTTGAAGGGGCTGCGCCGCTCCAGCTCGTCCATGTACTTGTCGATTCCCGCGCCTTCGCGCGCGAGGAAGCGCTCGACCGCGTCGGCAAACGACGGATGCGCCAGCCAGTGCGCGCTGGTGGTCTTGACGGGCAGCAGCGCGCGCGCCATCTTGTGCTCGCCCTGCGCGCCGCCCTCGAAACGCGAATAGCCGTGGTCGATGCACCACTCGAGCGGCTGGTAGTAGCAGGCCTCGAAATGCAGGCAATCGACCCGCGCCAGCGCACCCCAGTAGCGGCCGTAAGCCGTCATTCCTTGAGTCGATGGCGGGGCTTCTACTGTGTTTTCACCATCATTTTGGCCTTTTTCGCATGCTGGGCATGCGGTTACAGCTATCAAACTGGTAGCAATGGGTGTTAATTTGCCTTTTGCTTCATGCTCAGCCGTAAACATCAGCCAATTCTCCGGCATGGTTTCGGCCATGCGCCGGAAAAAGTCCCGGCTCAGGTAGGGCGCATTGCCGTGCTCCAGATAAGTGCGCTCGTAGCAGCGGTAGAAAAAATCCCAGTCGGCGCTGCGGATGTCCTCGCCCAGCGCCCAGCGAAAACGAACACCCGCGTCGGCAACCCGGCGCCGCTCCTGGCGGATTTTCTTGCGCTTTTCCTGGCTAAGCGACATCAGGAAATCATCGAAGCTGGCGTATCGATGTGTAACGGCGGCCTCGGAGGCGGCATCCTTTCCTCCCAAAAGCGGCGGCAGCTGCATCGTCTCGTGCAAGTTCCCGCTGCAGGCCCGGCTTTGCCGGACTGCAGGCGGGGCGGCCCCCTCGGGGGGCAGCGCAGCACGCGAAGCGGCAAGCGTGGGGGCAAAATTTGTCCAGTGAAATTGCACGGTGTGGCGCAGCATCAATCCGGCTTCGGCGCACGCCGCCACATCGTCATCCGCACCAAACAGCAGGTGCAGCGATGAAAGTTTTTCCGCCTCGCACCAGGCGATCAGCGCCTTGACCAAAAGCAGTCGCTCTTCGGCACTGCGCGCCAGCAGCCTGGCGCCGGGCACGGGTGTGAACGGCACCGCCACCAGCGCCTTCGGATAGTAGGGCAGGCCGTTTTGCTGGTAGGCGTTGGCCCAGGCCCAGTCGAACACATATTCGCCATAGGAATGCGCCTTGAGGTACAAGGCGCAGGCGCCGGCAAGCGCATCGCCCCGCCAGAGCGTGACAAAGCGCGGCGTCCAGCCGGTTTTCGGCGTTGCGCTGCCGCTGGCGTGCAGCGCGGCCAGGTACTCGTGGCGCATGAAGGGGTTCGAGCCGGCGCCGCCGCCCGGGCTCTGCGCCGCCAGCAGCGCGTTCCACGCCGCGCCGTCCACCTCCAGCGGCGATTTCAAGATGCGGATGACATAATCGTTCGGCTTGTTTGTCACGTGTTTTTCGGGCTTTTTCCAGGGTTCAATTTCTTTCATGCCACTAAAAATCTGCGTCGCCCAATTGAACTACATCGTCGGCGACATGCCGGGCAATGCGCAAAAGATCATCGACGCCGCCCGCGGCGCTTACGCCGGCGGCGCGCGGCTGGTCGTCACGCCCGAGCTGGCGATTTGCGGCTACGCGGCGGAAGACCTTTTTTTGCGCACGTCGTTCATTCAGGCTTGCGATGATGCCGTGAATCGGGTGGCCCGCGAGCTCGCCGGGTTAAAGGGCCTTTGCGTCGTGGTCGGCACGCCGACGCGTGGCGACAGCGGCCTGGGCCTCAGAACCAGGAGCGTCGAGGTGCAGCAGCGCCACAACGCCGCCAAGGTATTGCGCGAAGGCCGCGTCATCGAGACCTACGCCAAGCGCGAGCTGCCCAATTACCAGGTGTTCGACGAGCGCCGCTATTTCACGCCGGGGCAGGGCACCTGCGTGTTCCAGGCCGCCGGCGACGAAGAGGGCGACGGCGCGATCAGCATCGGCCTGCTGATCTGCGAAGACGCCTGGTTCGACGAGCCCGCGCGGCTTGCCAAAGAGGCCGGCGCCGAGCTGCTTCTGGTGATCAACGCGTCGCCGTTTCATGTCGGCAAGGGCGGCGAGCGCGAGGCCATGATGCGGGCGCGCTGCCTGGCGACCGGCCTGCCGCTGGTCTATGCGCACCTGGTCGGCGGGCAGGACGAGATTGTTTTCGAGGGCCACTCGTTTGTACTACAGGCTGACGGCACGCTCGCCGGCAGGGCCGAAAGTTTCAAGGAAGACATGTTCATGGTCCAAGTCCGGCGGGTGCAAGACGCTATTGAAGTGACAGCAAGCACGGTGCCCGAGCGCAGTGCCGAAGCCGACTTGTGGGACGCGCTGGTGCTCGGCGTTCGCGATTATCTCGGCAAGAACGGCTTTCCCGGCGCGATCCTGGGTCTGTCGGGCGGCATCGACTCGGCGCTGGTGCTGGCGATCGCGGTCGATGCCTTGGGGCCCGACAAGGTGCGCGCGGTGATGATGCCGTCGCCCTATACCGCCGACATTTCCTGGATCGACGCGCGCGAAATGGCCGCGCGGCTGAACGTGCGCTATGACGAAATTTCGATCGTTCCCGAGTTCGAGGCGTTCAAGGCGTCGCTGGCCGGCGAGTTCAAGGGCCTGGCCGAAGACACCACCGAGGAAAACATCCAGGCGCGCATCCGCGGCGTGCTGTTGATGGCGCTGTCGAACAAGTTCGGCGCCATCGTGCTGACCACCGGCAACAAAAGCGAAATGGCGACGGGCTACTGCACGCTCTACGGCGACATGGCGGGCGGCTTCGCCGTCATCAAGGACTTGCTGAAAACCACGGTGTTCAAGCTGGCGCGCTGGCGCAACGAGAACGACCCGTACGGCACCGGCGGCCAGCCGATTCCGGAGCGCATCATCACGCGCCCGCCGAGCGCCGAGCTGCGGCCCGAGCAGACGGACCAGGACAGCCTGCCGCCGTACGAGGTGCTCGACGCCATCCTGGCGCGCTACATGGAAAACGATGAAAGCGTCGAAGCCATCGTCGCTGGTGGGTTCGAGCGCGCCGTGGTCGAGCGCGTCGCGCGGCTGATCCGCCTCAACGAATACAAGCGCCGCCAGTCGCCGGTCGGCATCCGGGTCAGCCACCGGAGCTTCGGCAAGGATTGGCGTTATCCTATTACCAGCAAATTTCGCGCATAAAACAGCCCTACGGAGACATTTCCAGTGAAACAAATCACCGCCATCCTCAAGCCTTTCAAACTGGAAGAAGTCCGCGAAGCGCTCGCCGAGTGCGGGGTGACCGGCCTGACCGTGACCGAAGTGAAGGGTTTCGGCCGGCAGAAAGGGCATACCGAGCTGTACCGCGGCGCCGAATATGTCGTCGATTTCCTGCCCAAGGTCAGGGTCGAGCTGGTCGTGAAAAGCGGCGACGTCGAGCGCTGCGTCGAGGCGATCATCAAGGCGGCGCGCACCGGCAAGATCGGCGACGGCAAGATTTTCGTCACCAGCGTCGGGCGCGTGGTGCGCATCCGTACCGGCGAACAAGACGAAGCGGCGGTCTGAACCGAAGCCCCGGCGTCCGCCAGCCGTTTTTTAGATTTGGTCCAGCCGCATGCCGGTGGCACTCGGCGCGGCGTCCCGCACCAGCGCTTCGAGCAGCGCGGCCGCATTGCCTTCGCTGCGTATCAGGCTCATTTGCGACGCGTTCATAAACCCGTTCGCGGCGGCCGAGCGCAGGAACGCCAGCAAACCGTCGTAAAAGCCGTTGAAGTTGAGCAGGCCTACCGGCTTGTCGTGATAGCCGAGCTGGCGCCAGGTCCAGACCTCGAAAAATTCCTCCAGCGTGCCGATGCCGCCGGGCAGCGCTAAAAAGGCGTCGGCCTGCTCGGCCATGAGGCGCTTGCGGTCGTGCATGTTCTCGACGATGCGCAGCTCGGTGCAGCCGGTATGGGCGTATTCCTTTTCGACCAGCGCCTTTGGGATCACGCCGATGACGCGGCCGCCTTCGGCCAGCGCCGCATCGGCCAAGATGCCCATCAAGCCATTGTGGCCGCCGCCATAGACCAGCTGGCCGCCGCGCCTGGCGATCCAGCCGCCGACCTCGCGCGCCACGGCGGCGAATTCAGCCGTGTTGCCGGCGCGCGAGCCGCAGTACACGCACAGGGAAAATGCCGGTTTCACGATAGGGAAAATATCCGGGCTTATGGCGCGAACCGATGCAGCAATGCCAGTGCCCAGGTTCCGGCGCAAAGCAGCAAACTGAGCAGCACGGCGGCGCTGCCCATGTCCTTGGCGCGTTTGGAGAGATCGTGCCATTCGGGGCCGATACGGTCGATCGCCGCCTCGATGGCCGTGTTGAGCAGCTCGACGATCAGCACGATCATGACGGTTCCGGCGAGCAGGGCAGTCTCGGTCCAGGCTCGGCCAAGCCAGAACGCGGCAGGTAAAAGCACCATGGCCGCCAGCGCTTCCTGGCGAAAAGCCGGCTCCTTCCAGGCCGCTCGCAGACCGGCCAATGAGTAGCCCGCGGCGTGCCAGGCGCGGCGCAGCCCCTTCCTTTTTTTTTGCGGACCGCGGGCGGCGGAAAACGGAATTTCTTCAGGCATGGCGAGGCGTAGGCTCAGGCGGCGACAGAGATAATTTGTTGATTTTCGCTGGCGCCGATGGATCGAATGGTCAGGAGTTGTTGCCGAATCGGCGCTTCGGCGCGGCCGGCGTCGCCCAGCTGATCAAACGTGTGCCGGCCCAGGCATCGTGCCAGAACTGCCGCTGGGGATGAAAACGCGCCAGTATCGCCCAGACCGCCACCCAGCCGAAGGTCAGCGCGGCGCCTTCGCGGCCAGGCAGGCCAAAAAGCCAGCTCACGCCCAGCGGCGGTAAAAACCACAGCCAGCTCAAGACATAGCGCAGCAGGGCTCGCCGCTGCGTGATGGCCGCGCCCAAATGATCGACCACACGAATATTCCAGGTCTTCATCGCCAGCGTCTGGCCCTTGGCCCAGAACCAGACAAAATAAACGCCGAAAACAAGAAATACAAAAGCCTGCAAGCCATGGCGGTTGTCCATCGCGTTGCGCGTCTGGCTCAGCGCGCCGAAGAGATAGCCGGCGATGAACACCACGCCGAACATCAGGATGCCTTCGTACAGCCAGCAGGCCATGCGCCTGGGAAGCGACGGCGCTTGGAGATTTCGTAGTATCAATTTGATAGCGAGATGTGTTGACGACGGGCCGGTTCAACAATGGCCGGACGCCGGCCTGGCGTCAACGCTGTGGCGTGGCGCCAATTCCAGCGCTTTCGCCGCTGGCGGCCGCGGCGGGAAGCGCTGCCGCCGCCGCTGGCGAAACACCGGTTTTAGGCGGGGCCGGGGGCCTGGCGTCCGGCTTGGCCGGATGGAGAGGAAGCACCGCCAGCTTCTGCGGCGACACTGGTTTGACCGCGGTGGCGGCTCCGACCGGACGGGGAGTGGCCCTGGCGGCGAGTTTTTGCTTTTCTTCAGGACTGAGTGCCTGATAGGCCTCCCACTTGGCCCGTTTTTCTTCGGGCATCAGCTGCCTGGACAACTCTTTGGTTTTTCCGAAGTTGAGGCGGGCCTGAGCGCGCTGCTGCGGGCTGAGCGCGACCCATTCATTCATGCGTCCGTTGAGGGTCGCCTGGCCTTCGGGCGTTAAGGTGCTGTAGTTTTTAGAGATCGCCAGCCACTTTCTTTTCTGCGGCTCGCTCATGACGGTGTTCCAGCTCGACGCCAGTGGTGCCAGCGCTTGCTGCTGCAGGGGTGTCAATTCCGCCCACGCGGGACGAGAAATCGTCACCTTGGCGAATGCGGGTGCGCTGCCGGGCGATATAGGAGCCGGCGTAGCAGGAGCCGGCGTAGCGGCTTGGGAAAGACTGTTTGAAGACCAGGCCAGCAGAGCGGCAAACGGCAAGACGCGCAGTGTCAAATCCAAGCCGCTCCGCGCAAGACTTTCCGGCCAAATATCTGCAGCAAGTCGCAGGGCGCGAAAAGGCGCGGCTCGATCGGTCATCGGGCAGCCATGGCTCAGTGCGACGTCTTGAGAAACTGCACGAAACCCGGGTCGGCGAATGCGGCTGGCGGCAACTCGTCGGTCAGCAGCGCCGAGTCCACATCGGCCAGCTCCTGGGCACGGTTGTCGTTTTGGACCGAATTGATCGCCAGCAGCCCCACCACCAGCGCGATAAGGGGCATGACCGAGCCGATTCGGCCCCACCAGCCAAGACCCTCTTCCGAACCCCAGGTCAGCGCGGCGCCGGCGCCTGAACTAACGACGCCACCGGCCGTCTGCGCCTTCGCGATCTTGCGTTTGGAGACCGCCTGGGCACGGGCGGCGCGCAGGCGTTCTGATATATCGTAAGGCAGGTCCGTTGACGCGGCGGAAAGGTAGGACGCGGTTTTCAGACCGAAACGGTCCTGCAGGATGTCCGCTTTTTTTTGCAGCGACGTAGTCATAGTTTTATCCCTTTTGCGCTTAGCGCTTTGCCGAGGGCGTGAACTGCGCGGGAGCAGTGTGTTTTGACGCTGCCTTCGGAGCAGCCCATGGTGACGGCTGTTTCAGCCACATCCATATCCTCCCAGTAACGCAGCAGAAACGCTTCTCGTTGACGGTTTGGCAATTCCTTGATCTCCAGTTCGATCTCATGCAATATCTGGGCCCGTTCAGTTGCATCCTGAGCGCTTTCAGTTCCCTCTGAGTTCGTCAGGCTCTCTAAAGTTTCCAGGATATCAAAATCTCCGTCCTCGCCGGCCGAGGCGAACTCGCTCATGTTGGAGAAAAGCGCGTTCCGCGTCTTGCGCCGCCTGAACCAGTCCAGCGTTGTGTTGGATAAGATTCGCTGAAACAGCATCGGCAGCTCGGCGGGCGGTTTGTCGCCATACGACTGCGCCAGTTTCATCATGCTGTCCTGAACGATGTCGAGCGCGGCCTCCTCGTCGCGAACGTGATAGATGCTGCGCTTGAAAGCCCGCTTCTCGACACTTTTCAGGAAGTCGGAAAGTTCTAGTTCAGTTGCCAACGGTGTGGATTCCGGGTTGTCCAGCGTTCTAGTTATCGTCTCGTCCGCAGGCGCCTTTGCCTATCTCAGGCGTGATGAGCCGCGGACAAGCATGTCATTTTCTGAAAATTATCGCATTACGCACTATAAGCGCCACCGGCGGCTGTTTTAGGCATGCGATAGGACGCATGGCGCCAAGAAATCTGCCAAATGTCATAATGCTAGCTGCACACTTAAAGGCAAACGGGTCATGGCTCGGCGAAATATGCTTTCGCTCATGGTTTTGGCCTCAAGTCTCGACGCTGCTCCACAAGAGCGGGCCAAGAGGCACCCCAGGGTATTTCGTCAGAGAAATTCACAAAGGTTCATCATGGAAATCACAAAGGCTGAAATCGCTTCAGCGGCGGCCGTGGCCGCCTCGTCATCAAATTCTCAGGAACTGCGGGGCGCCGAAATCCTCGTCAAAGCGCTGCAGGCCGAAGGCGTCAAGTACGTCTGGGGCTACCCGGGCGGCGCGGTCCTTCATATCTACGACGCTTTCTACAAGCAGGACACCATCCAGCACGTGCTGGTGCGCCATGAACAGGCGGCGCTGCACGCCGCCGACGGCTATGCGCGCGCCACCGGCGACGTCGGCGTGGCGCTGGTCACCTCCGGCCCCGGACTGACCAACGCCGTGACGGGGATTGCCACCGCCTACATGGACAGCATCCCGCTGATTATCATCAGCGGCCAGGTGCCGACGGCGGCGATCGGCCTCGACGCGTTCCAGGAATGCGACACGGTCGGCATCACACGCCCCATCGTCAAGCACAATTTCCTGGTCAAGGACGTGCGGCAGATGGCCGACACCATGAAAAAAGCATTCCACATCGCGCGCACCGGCCGGCCCGGCCCGGTGGTGGTCGATGTGCCCAAGGATGTGTCGTTCAACAAAACGCTGTATGCGGGCTACCCGCAGAGCGTTGAAATGCGCTCCTACAACCCGGTTCGCAAGGGCCATGCCGGACAGATCCGCAAGGCGCTTCAGCTGCTTCTCGCGGCCAAGCGGCCTTATATCTATACCGGCGGCGGCGTGCTGCTGAGCAATGCCTCGCAGGAGCTGCGCACGCTGGTCGACATGCTGGGCTACCCTTGCACCAACACCTTGATGGGACTGGGCGCCTATCCCGCCACCGACCGCAAATTCCTTGGCATGCTGGGCATGCACGGCACGCTGGAAGCCAACAACGCGATGCAGAACTGCGACGTGCTGCTTGCCGTCGGCGCCCGCTTCGACGACCGCGTGATCGGCAATCCGAAGCATTTCGCGCAGAACGAACGCAAGATCATTCATATCGATATCGACCCGTCGAGCATCTCCAAGCGGGTGAAGGTCGATATTCCCATCGTCGGCGATGTCAAGGACGTGCTGACCGAGCTGATCGGCATGATCCGCGAATCGGGCCTCAAGCCCGACGCCGGCGCGCTAGAAGGCTGGTGGGACACCATCGAAAGATGGCGCCAGCGCGACTGCTTGAAGTACAGCCTTGGCGCCGGCGACGTCATCAAGCCGCAATACGTGGTCGAGACGCTGTGGAACATGACCAAAGACGCCGACGCCTACATCACGTCGGACGTGGGCCAGCATCAGATGTGGGCCGCGCAGTATTACAAGTTCGACGAGCCGCGCCGCTGGATCAATTCCGGCGGCCTGGGCACCATGGGTGTCGGCATTCCCTACGCCATGGGCATCAAGCTCGCCAAGCCGGAATCGGAAGTGTTCTGCATCACCGGCGAAGGCTCGGTGCAGATGTGCATCCAGGAGCTCTCGACCTGCCTGCAGTACAACACGCCGATCAAGATCGTGTCGCTCAACAACCGCTACCTGGGCATGGTGCGGCAGTGGCAGGAAATCGAGTACTCGGGTCGCTACAGCAGCAGCTACATGGATGCGCTGCCCAATTTCGTGAAGCTCGCCGAGGCTTACGGCCATGTCGGCATGCTGATCGAAAAGCCGCAGGATGTCGAGCCCGCGCTGCGCGAGGCGCGGCGGCTCAAGGACCGCACCGTGTTCATGGATTTCCGTACCGACCCGACCGAAAACGTGTTCCCGATGGTCAAGGCCGGCCAGGGCATCACGGAAATGCTGCTCGGATCCGAAGATTTATAGCCGAATCGCGCTCTGGCGCAGTAGCCACGGGCGCGAGCTGCTACTATTTTAGTAGCGGTAATTTTTTAAACCTGTCACTCGACGAATCTATTGCCCGCCAAGCCCGCGCATTACCGTGCGCGGGGGAGGGCGGCGAAAAGAGGAATCTACTTTATGAAACACATTATTGCGGTTTTGCTCGAAAACGAGCCGGGCGCTCTTTCCCGCGTGGTCGGGCTGTTTTCGGCGCGCGGCTACAACATCGAAAGCCTGACTGTCGCGCCGACCGAAGACCCGACGCTGTCGCGCATGACCATTCAGACATCGGGTTCGGACGATGTCATCGAGCAGATCACCAAGCACCTGAACCGCCTGATCGAGGTGGTCAAGGTCGTTGACCTGACCGAAGGCGCCTACACCGAGCGCGAGTTGATGATGGTCAAAGTGCGCGCGGTTGGCAAGGAGCGCGAAGAAGTCAAGCGCATGGCTGATATATTTCGCGGTCGGATTATCGATGTCACCGAGAAAAGCTACACCATCGAGCTGACGGGCGACCAGACCAAGAACGACGCGTTTCTGGAAGCGATCGACCGCGGCGCCATTTTGGAGACAGTGCGGACGGGATCGAGCGGCATCGGCCGCGGCGAGCGAATCCTGAGAGTTTGAAATTTTCCGAGCCTGGCGTGCCGGCACATCGATTTTTTGTTTTTACTGATTATTTAGGAGCGACAGATGAAAGTTTTCTACGACAAGGATTGCGACTTGAGCCTGATCAAGGGCAAGACCGTGGCCATCATCGGCTACGGCAGCCAGGGCCATGCGCACGCCCAGAATTTGAATGACAGCGGCGTCAAGGTGGTCGTAGGGCTGCGCAAGGACGGCGCTTCCTGGCCCAAGGTGGAAAAAGCCGGCCTGCGGGTCGCCGAAGTGGCCGACGCCGTCAAAGCCGCCGACGTAGTGATGATCCTGCTGCCCGACGAACAGATCGGCACGGTCTATAAAAACGACGTGGCGCCCCACATCAAGCAGGGCGCGTCGCTGGTGTTCGCCCATGGCTTCAACGTCCATTACGGCGCGGTGGCGCCGCGCGCCGACTTGGACGTCTGGATGGTCGCCCCGAAAGCGCCCGGCCATACAGTGCGCAGCACCTACACCCAGGGCGGCGGCGTGCCGCATCTGGTCGCGGTGCACCAGGACAAGTCCGGCAAGGCGCGGGACCTGGCGCTGAGCTACGCCATGGCCAACGGCGGCGGCAAGGCCGGGATTATTGAAACCAATTTTCGCGAAGAAACCGAAACCGATCTGTTCGGCGAGCAAGCCGTGCTGTGCGGCGGGACCGTCGAGCTCGTCAAGGCCGGTTTTGAAACATTGGTCGAAGCTGGATATGCGCCTGAAATGGCGTACTTCGAGTGCCTGCACGAACTCAAGCTGATCGTCGATCTGATCTATGAGGGCGGCATCGCCAACATGAACTATTCGATCTCGAACAACGCCGAATACGGCGAGTACGTGACCGGCCCGCGCATCGTGACTGACGAAACCAAGAACGCCATGCGCGCCGTGCTCAAAGACATCCAGACGGGCGAATACGCGAAAAATTTCCTGCTGGAAAATCAGGCCGGCGCGCCGACGCTGCTCAGCCGCCGGCGACTCAATGCCGAGCACCAGATCGAGCAGGTAGGCGGCAAGCTGCGCGCCATGATGCCCTGGATTGCGAAGAACAAGCTCGTCGATCAAACGCGCAACTGATCCGTTGCTCCGCAGCGGCTCCACATGAAAAGCCGCGCAGCGTTCCTGCGCGGCTTTTTTCATTGCCAGGCTCAACTTTGAACACTCTTCGAGACGGCCGCGCGCGCCATCCAGCTTGGTATGCTTGCAGCCGGTTTTACATCCGGCGTCCGATTTGCTTTTGCTATTGATTTAACAGCTAACTTTGTCCACTGGCTGCGCCTGAGGAGTACTTTTTATGCATGACGGCGAAGAATCCGCTCATCCGGCAGATCCCGCAAGCGAAGAAACGGTGCCGCGCAAGCGGCGCAAGGGCATCTACATCCTGCCCAACCTTTTTACCCTGGCGGCGCTGTTCGGCGGCTTCTACGCCATCGTCATGGCGATGGACGGACGCTTCGATCAGGCCGCCATCGGCGTGTTTTGCGCCATGGTGCTCGACAGCCTGGACGGGCGGGTGGCGCGGCTGACGAATACCCAGAGCGCGTTCGGCGAGCAGATGGATTCGCTCTCCGACATGGTGTCTTTCGGCGCGGCTCCGGCGCTGATCGCCTATGTCTGGGCGCTGACCAGCCTGGGCCGCTGGGGCTGGGTCGGCGCGTTTGTCTATTGCGCTTGCGCCGCCTTGCGGCTGGCGCGCTTCAACGTCAATACGGCGGTGGTGGACAAGCGTTTTTTCCAGGGCCTGCCTTCGCCCGCCGCGGCAGCGCTCGTGGCGGGCTTCATCTGGCTCATGAACGACCTTGGCTTCGACGGGCTGGAGGTGCGCTGGAGCACCTTCGCCCTGACGCTTTTCGCCGGCTTGACAATGGTCACCAACGTGCCTTTTTACAGCTTCAAGGATATTCAGATGAAGCGCAGTGTTCCGTTCGCCGTCATCGTAATGATCGCGCTGGGCATCGCCATCATCAATATTCATCCACCCACGGTGATTTTCGGGCTCTTCGTTATTTACGGGTTTTCAGGCTACGCGCTATATGGCTGGAGAAAAGCCAAGGGTCAGCAGACCAGCGTCATCTCGACATCGACCGATGAGCCCGACGAGCGTGGCTTGCATAAATAACTGTGGTACATTGATTCGATGAAGATGATTTCGCTAGCGCTGCTGCCACCTGCCGACGGGCGGAGACGGTAGCGCACGCGTTCACCCGGTTTCCAACGGCCCGTTTGCACCAGCAGCGGGCCGTTTTCAATTGGGTTGCTGGTTTTGATATTTTCTGGAGTTGACGAGATGACCATGTTGAAAACCCCCGCCGGCAAATACCGGGCGTTTGCGCCGATTCGCCTCGCCCAGCGCACCTGGCCCGACGCCGTGCTGTCGCAAGCGCCCATCTGGTGCAGCGTAGACCTGCGAGACGGCAACCAGGCGCTGATCGAGCCGATGGATATCGCGCGCAAGCTCAGGATGTTCGACACGCTGGTGAAGATCGGCTTCAAGGAAATCGAAGTCGGCTTTCCCTCCGCGTCGCAGATCGAATTTGACTTTCTGCGCCGGCTTATCGACCGCGAGCTTATTCCGGACGACGTCACGATCCAGGTCTTGACGCAGGCCCGAGAGCCGTTGATTCGCCGAACATTCGAGGCGCTCAACGGCGCAACAAAGGCGATCGTCCATCTCTACAACGCGACCGCGCCGGTGATGCGCCGCGTCGTGCTTGGCATGAGCGAAGATGAGATCGTCACGCTTGCGACGGACAATGCCCGCTTGTTCCAGCAACTCGCGGCCGGACAACCAAAGACGCGCTGGACCTTTCAGTATTCCCCGGAAATGTGGTCGGGCACCGAGCTGGATTTTTCCAAAAGGGTGGTCGATGCGGTGACCGACGTCTGGCAGCCGACGCCGGGCCATAAGTGCATCGTCAATCTTCCTTCGACGGTGGAGCATTCGACGCCCAATATCTTTGCCGACATGATGGAGTGGATGCATACGAATTTAGCCCGGCGCGATTCCATCGTGCTGTCGGTGCATCCGCACAATGACCGCGGCACCGGCACAGCGGCTGGCGAGTTGGCCTTGATGGCCGGCGCCGACCGCATCGAGGGCTGCCTGTTCGGCAATGGCGAGCGCACCGGCAATGTCGATCTTGTGAACATCGCGCTGAATCTCTATACGCAAGGCGTCGCGCCCGGACTCGATTTTTCCGAAATCGATGACATCCGCCGCACCGTCGAGCATTGCAACCAGCTGCCCGTGCACCCGCGCCATCCTTATGCCGGCGACCTGGTTTACACCTCATTTTCAGGCTCCCATCAGGATGCCATCAAAAAAGCGTTCGCCGCGCGCAAAGAAGGAGACTTGTGGGACGTGCCCTATCTGCCCGTCGATCCCAAGGATCTGGGCCGCAGCTATGAAGCGGTGATCCGCGTCAACAGCCAGTCCGGCAAGGGCGGCATCGCCTATCTGCTCGAAAGCGAATTCGGGCTTGAGCTTCCCCGCCGGCTGCAGATTGAATTCAGCCAGGTCGTGCAAGGCGTGATGGACGCCACCGGCAAGGAATTGACGGCCAAAGACATCTACACCTTGTTCGAGAGGGAATACGGTGTGCGCTCCATCGAAGCGCCGCACCAGCTGGCCATCGAAGAAACCGGCCAGGCGCGAGGCGCGGGCAAGGCGGGAGACAAGTCCTTCAACATCAAGGCGCAGGTAACGGTCTCGGGCGTCAGGCATTCGATTGCGGGCAACGGCAGCGGGCCGATCGATGCGTTTGTGACCGGTCTTGAGAACGCCACCGGCCATGCCGTGCGGGTGCTCGACTACCATGAGCACGCTGTCGGATCGGGCGCGAACGCGCAGGCGGTGGCTTATCTGGAGTTGCGTGTCAATGACCAGACCCGGTTCGGCGTCGGCATGGACAGCAACATTGTCTCCGCGTCACTGAAAGCCATTGTTTCGGGCCTGCAGCGCGGCACGGCGGCGCAGCGCACCGGCGAAGCCACCCTCTCGCAGTGATTCAAGTCGCTGTATTGCTCAATCCTTGTCCCACTAGGGCGCGCCACGATCGAGGAGATGCCTCATGACCGAAAAACTCATTATTTTCGACACCACCTTGCGCGACGGCGAGCAGTCTCCGGGCGCCTCGATGACTAGAGACGAGAAGCTGCGGATCGCCCGCCAGCTGGAGCGACTGAAGGTCGATGTGATCGAGGCCGGCTTCGCGGCCAGCTCGATCGGCGACTTCGAATGCGTCAAGGCGATCGCCGAGGCCGTCAAGGAGTCGGTAATTTGTTCACTGGCGCGCGCCAATGATCGCGACATCGCCCGGGCCGCCGAAGCGCTCAAGCCCGCGACATCGGGCCGTCTGCATCTTTTCCTGGCGACCAGCGCGCTGCATATGGAAAAAAAGCTGCGCATGACACCCGATCAGGTGTTCGAGCAGGCCAGGCTTTCGGTACGTTTCGCCCGCAACCTGATGGCCGACATCGAGTTCAGCCCCGAAGACGGTTACCGCTCGGAACCGGACTTCTTATGCCGTGTGATCGAAGCGGTCATCCGGGAGGGCGCAACGACCATCAACGTGCCCGACACCGTCGGTTATGCGATTCCCGAGCTTTACGGCGACTTCATCAAAAACCTGCGCGAACGCATTCCGAACAGCGACCAAGCCATCTGGTCGGTTCATTGCCACAACGACCTGGGAATGGCGGTTGCCAATTCTCTGGCGGGGGTCAAGATCGGCGGCGCACGGCAGGTGGAATGCACCATCAACGGCCTGGGCGAGCGGGCCGGAAACTGCTCGCTGGAAGAAGTGGTCATGGCCTTGAAAACCCGCAAGGACTATTTCGACCTGGATGTCGGCATCGATACGCGGCATATTCTGGCGGCGAGCCGGCTGGTCAGTCAGACCACGGGTTTCGTCGTGCAACCCAACAAGGCCGTGGTCGGCGCGAACGCCTTTGCGCATGCCTCCGGAATTCACCAGGACGGCGTTCTCAAGGCGCGTGACACGTATGAAATCATGCGCGCCGAGGATGTCGGCTGGAGCGCCAACAAGATCGTGCTCGGCAAGCTCAGCGGCCGCAATGCGTTCAAGCAGCGCCTGCAGGACCTGGGGGTCGCTTTGGAAAGCGAGGCCGACATCAACACGGCCTTTATCAAGTTCAAGGATCTCGCCGACCGCAAAAGCGAAATTTTCGACGAAGACATCCTGGCGCTCGTCAGCGACGAGAGCTTCGCCCACGGCGACGAGCAGTACGGCTTCGTATCGTTGTCGCAGCACAGCGAAACCGGCGAGCGGCCCCAGGCATGCGTGATTTTCACCGTCGCCGGTAAGGAAGTGAAGGGAGAGTCGGACGGCAACGGCCCGGTCGATGCGTCGCTCAAGGCGATTGAAAAACACGTCAAAAGCAATGCGGAGATGGTGCTTTATTCGGTAAACGCCATCAGCGGCTCGACCGAAAGCCAAGGAGAGGTGACGGTGCGGCTGCAAAACAGCGGCCGCGTCGTGAACGGCGTCGGTTCGGACCCGGACATCGTCGTCGCGTCGGCGAAGGCTTACCTTAGTGCGTTGAATAAATTGCAAAGTAAAGCTGACCGGGTGGCGGCTCAAGGCTGAAAAGTTCTTTACATATTAAAAGTTATTTAAATTCAATAGCTTGGCTGCTGTACTTGGTATGGCCTGCGTTTAGTTCGCCAATAAGACTGGCTTAAATGTGTGTTTTAGAAAGTATTGCAAGTTTTTGATATTGCGTCGATATTCCTATTTATATACACTTCGTGCTTCCTTTCACCGCAATCCAAGAAGGCAATTCAAGCATGTCCAAAAAGATTTTGAAACGCGCATTGAAAAGCGTTGGATTTCTTGCTTTCTCGGCTGTCCTTGCAGTATCCGCTGCAGGTGCGGCGCCCGTCAAAGCGACCGTTAAGCAACCGATCGTCAAGGTGCTCCGCAGCGTGAAATCCATGCCATCGAAGGCGATGGCGTCAATCCGCAAAAGTGTGCGTTTCGAGGCCACAGCCTTGAGGCGCCACTCGATCATTCAGGCGTTCGTTCCGGCCGTGCCGTCGTTCGGGCAGGCGGCCGGCCTGCATGGCGCGCCGGATCCCCTCGACTTGAAGTCCAGCGTCGCGCTGGTGATCGACCAGGACACGCGCGAAGTGCTGTTCAGCAAGAACGAGCAGGCGGTGCTGCCGATCGCCTCGCTGACCAAGCTGATGACCGGCGTCATCATCAGCGGCGCCAAGCTGCCGATGGATGAATTGATCACGGTGACGCAAGACGACGTCGATACCGAAAAGCGCAGTCGGTCGCGGCTTGGCGTGGGCACGACACTGACGCGCGGTGAGCTGCTTCATCTTGCCTTGATGTCCAGCGAAAATCGCGCGGCGCATGCGCTGGGGCGCACCTATCCGGGAGGCTTGGCGACATTTGTCGGTTTGATGAATGCGAAAGCCAGGATGCTGGGCATGCGCGACACGAATTACGCGGAGCCCACCGGCCTGTCGAGCCAAAATCAGTCGAGCGCCCAGGACTTGGCGACGCTGGTCAATGCCGCGCATGCCGACCCGGTGCTTCGTGAATTGACAACCTCGCCCGGCTACCAAGTCGCCGTCGGCAGCCGCACTTTGCAATACAACAATACCAATCGGCTGGTCAAAAATCCGGATTGGCAAATCGGTCTGCAGAAAACCGGTTATATCAACGAGGCCGGCCAATGCCTCGTGATGCAAACCAAGATCGCCGGGCGCAAGCTGATCATGGTGTTTCTGGACTCGGCCGGAAAACTCAGCCGCCTGGGCGACGCCGAGCGTGTCAGGCGCTGGGTCGAGTCCAATCCGGTCGTCGATCCGAAGCTTCGGATCAGCACGGCGACCAAGCAAGTCAGCGGATAAGCCCGCAACCCTTTTTTATCAGCGCTTAGTGCTATAGAAGTAATAGCTGACTATATCGCGGGCATGGCCGCCATAGCCAGTTATCTTGGTATATAGCCTAGCGCTCTGGAAATTTCGCTGGCGGTCGCCTGCAGCTTGGGAAGCCAGCTTTCGTCCAGCCGATCAGCGGGCGCGGAAATAGACAATCCCGCCACCAACTGACTCTGGTCGTCATAAATGCCCGCGGCCATGCAGCGCACCCCCAGCTCGAGCTCCTCGTTGTCCCGCGCGATACCGTATTGACGCGCCTTGGAGAGTTCGCGCTCCAATATCGACAGCTCGGTAATGCTGTTGCGCGTCTGGCCGGAAAGCCCGGTGCGCGTCGCGTAGGCGCGCAAACGCTGCGTATCGTCCAAGGCCAGAAACAGCTTGCCGACCGAGGTGAGATGCAGCGGCGCCCGCCCGCCGATGGCCCGCACCACCTGCATTCCCGAGCGCTCGCTGTAGGTGCGTTCGACATAAATGATTTCGTCGCCCTGGCGCAGGCTAAGGTTCACCGGTTGCTCGGTCAGCCGATGCAGCTCGCGCATTGGCGCCAGGGCGGCGTCGCGCACGCTCAAACGCGCCTTGACCAGGTTGCCCAGCTCGAGCAGTCGCATTCCCAGCCGGTAATGCCCGGCAAAGGGCCGGTCGATCAGGCGCCCCGTCGCCAAATCGTTCAGGATGCGGTGCGCCGTCGAGGGATGTAGTCCTGATTGCTCGCTGATCTCCTTGAGCGAAACCGCCTCTTCGCGCACCGCCAGAATCTCGAGCAAGGTGAAGATTCTCTCGATCACCTGCACGCTTGGCTTGGCTAAACCGGCGCTGTCAGGCTGGGCCATGCACAGACCCTCCGGCGATCCAGCGGCCGCCGACCAGCAGTTCATTGGGCGCGAAGCCGAGCTTGTAGCTCATCTTCGGGCTTTGCGCGATCCAGTAACCCAGGTACACATAGGGCAGCTCGAGCTGCCGGGCCTGCTCGATTTGCCAGAGCACGCCGTAGCCGCCATAGCTGGCCCGGTCGTCGGGCTCATAGAAGGTGTAGACCGCCGAGATGCCGTCTTCGAGCACATCCAGGATCGACACCATCTTGAGCGCGCCGCTGTCGCCGCCGGGCAGGCTTTCGCGAAACTCCACCAGGCGTGAATTCACCCGGCTTTGCAGCAGGAACTGCGTGTACTGGTCGATGCTGTCGTGGTCCATGCCGCCGCCGGCGTGGCGGCTGTTCTGGTAGCGCAGGTAGAGCTGGTAGTGCTCGGGCTGGAAACACAATTTGAGGATGTGCGCCCGCAGCGTCCGATGGCGCTTCCAGGCGCGCCGCTGGCTGCGGCTGGCTTCAAAGGCGTTGACCGGCACGCGCAGCGGCACGCAGGCCTGGCAGCCATCGCAGTAGGGGCGGTAGGTGAACATGCCGCTGCGCCGAAAGCCTCGCGTCACGAGGTGAGAATAGGCGTCGTTGTGGATCAGGTGGCTCGGCGTTGCGACTTGCGAGCGGGCCTGCCTGCCCGGCAGATAGCTGCAGGGATAGGGCGCCGTGTTGTAGAACTGCAGGGTCTGCAGCGGCAAGTCTTTTAAATGCGTCACAAGGGTGCGGGCATTGCGCCGGTCAAAATCTGCCGCCAGTATAGGGCGTCGAACCGCCAGGCGGGCGCGGCTTCCACCACGTTCTCGCCAAGGTGTGCGGCGAACTCGGCGCGGCTTATCTCCATGGCGCCCAGCGAGGCCAGATGCCCGGTGTTTTGCTGGCAGTCGATCATTTCGATGCCGTGCGCAAGGCAAAAAGCGACCAGCGCGGCCAGGGCAATCTTGGACGCGTCGCGCGCATGGGCGAACATCGATTCACCGAACACCATGCGGCCCAGAGCTACGCAATAAAGTCCGCCGGCGAGCTCGCCGTCGATCCACGCTTCCACACTGTGCGCATGACCGGCGCGGTGCAGCGCAAGGTAGGCGCGCACCATATCCGGAACGATCCAGGTGCCCGACTGCCCGGCGCGCGGCGCGCCGGCGCAGGCCTCGATGACGCGGTCGAAGGCGCTGTCGAATCTGATTTCGCACTTCGCGTCGGCGCTGAAGCGAAGCAGTGTTTTGCGCAAGGAGCGGTGCAGCCTGAACTGGCGCGGGCGCAGCGCCATGCGTGGATCAGGGCTCCACCAGAGCACGGGCTGGCCCGGGCTGAACCAGGGAAAAATACCAAGCGAGTACGCGCGCAGCAGCGTCGGCACATCGAGCGCGCCGCCGGCCGCCAGCAGCCCCGGCGCGGGATCCGAGGCGCCCCAGGCGGCGTCCAGCGGCGGAAAATCCTCTCCCGCCGCAAGCCAGGGAACGGGTCGCGCCCGCGGCTTTCGGGAGGGCTTGGAAAGCGGCATGGAAAGGCTCTATCCTGTCGTGAAAAATGAAACCGTCAAAACCCTGGTTACTATTATTTCAATAGCTTCTTAGCCATGCTGGTAAAGCGTAAAAGCACTATTTTGTTCCAAAAATGCGGTCGCCCGCATCGCCCAGGCCCGGCAGGATGTAGCCGTGCGCATCGAGCTCGCGGTCGATGGCGGCGGTATAGATCGCCACGTCGGGATGCGCCTGTTGCAGCGCGGCGACGCCTTCCGGGCAGGTCAGCAGGCAAACGAATTTGATCGAGCGCGGTTCAAGCCGCTTCAACCTGTCGATGGCGGCGATGGCCGAATTGCCGGTTGCCAGCATCGGATCGACGACGACAACGTCGCGCTCGGCCATTTCCTGCGGCATCTTGAAGTAGTACTCGACCGGCGCCAAGGTAGCCGGATCGCGGTAAATGCCGATATGGCCGACCCGCGCGCCGGGAACCACGGCCAGCATGCCTTCGAGAATTCCGTTGCCGGCGCGCAGGATCGAGACGAACACCAGCTTTTTGCCGTCGATCACCTGGCCCGTCATGGCCTCCAGCGGCGTTTCGATCTCGACCACCTGCAGCGGCATGTCGCGCGTGACCTCATACGCCATCAGGCTGCTCAGTTCATTGAGCAGCGTGCGAAAGGTGTGCGTCGAGGCGTCCTTGCGGCGCATCAGCGTCAGCTTGTGCCGCACCAGCGGATGGCTGATCAGATGGACGTTGTTCATCGAAAGTCAGCGATTTTTGGCGCCGAACAGGCTGCCGAGCACGCCGCGGATGATTTCGCGCCCGACGCTCGAGCCCATGGTGCGGACGGCCGACCTGGCCATGCTTTGCGCCAGGCCATCATGCCTGCCGCCGCGCGGCCCGGTGCTGCCGAACAGCACGTCGTTCAGGCCGCCCAGCATGCCGCCGAACGCCGACTGGCCCGCCGCGCCGCCGTTGGGCGCGCCCGCCGCCGGACCAGCCGCGGCGCCCGCGCGCGCCTGGAGCATTTCGCTCGCCGATTCGCGATCGACCACTTTTTCATAGACGCCCGCGACGAGCGAATCGCGCAGCAGCTGCTGGCGCTGCTGCGGCGTGATCGGGCCGATCTGGCTGCCCGGCGGCAGCACATACACCCGCTCGGTCACGCTTGGCGCGCCTTTGGCATCGAGAAAACTCACCAGCGCCTCGCCGACAGCCAGCTCGGTGATCGCCGATTCGATATCGAGGCCGGGCTTTTGCCGCATCGTCTGCGCCGTCGCTTTCACGGCCTTCTGATCGCGCGGAGTGTAGGCGCGCAGCGCATGCTGCACCCGGTTGCCCAGCTGCGCCAGCACCGAATCGGGAATGTCGAGCGGATTCTGCGTCACGAAATAAACGCCGACGCCCTTGGAGCGCACCAGCCGCACCACCAGCTCGATGCGCTCGACCAGCGCTTTCGGCGCTTCGTTGAACAGCAGATGCGCTTCGTCGAAAAAGAACACCAGCTTCGGCTGCTCGGGGTCGCCGATTTCGGGCAGCTGCTCGAACAGCTCGGACAGCATCCACAGCAGGAAAGTCGCATAGAGGCGCGGCGAATTCAGCAGCTTGTCGGCCGCCAGAATATTGACCATGCCGCGCCCGCCGCTGTCGGTCTGCATGAAGTCGCTGATATTGAGCATCGGCTCGCCGAAGAATTTACCGCCGCCCTGGCTCTCGATCTGCATCAGCCCGCGCTGGATCGCGCCGACGCTGGCGGCGCTGACATTGCCGTATTTGGTCGTGAACTCGCCGGCGTTTTCGCCGACGTACTGGAGCATGGCGCGCAAGTCCTTCAAATCGAGCAGCAGCATGCCGTTGTCGTCGGCGATCTTGAAAACCAGGTTCAACACGCCGGCCTGGGTCTCGTTGAGATTGAGCATCCGGCCCAGCAGCAGCGGCCCCATGTCGGAAATCGTCGCGCGCACCGGATGGCCCTGCTCGCCAAACACGTCCCAAAGCGTCGCCGGGCACGCCAGCGGCTCGGGCGTTGCGATGCCGCGCTCCTTCAGGATGGCCGCCATTTTGTCGCCGATGGCGCCGGCCTGGCTGATGCCGGTCAGGTCGCCCTTGACATCGGCCATGAAGACCGGAACGCCGATTTTCGAGAAGTTTTCGGCCATCGTCTGCAGCGTCACCGTCTTGCCGGTGCCGGTGGCGCCGGTGATGAGGCCGTGGCGGTTCGCCAGCGCCGGCAGCAGCTCGCAGCGGGTGGCGCCGTGAATGGCGATAAGTAGCGGCTCGGCCATGTGTTGATCGTCCTGGCGAAAAGTAAAATAGGACGTGTAGATTAAATCAATTGCAAAAGGGTTTGCCGTGGCCGGTCATAGTAAATGGGCGAATATTCAGCACCGCAAGGGGCGCCAGGACGACAAGCGCGGCAAGGTCTGGACGCGCGTCATCCGCGAAATCACGGTGGCGGCACGGCTGGGCGGCGGCGACCTGGACACCAACCCGCGGCTGCGCCTGGCGGTCGAGAAAGCGAAGGCTGCCAATCTGCCGGCCGACACCGTCAAGCGCAACATCGACAAGGCGACCGGCAATCTCGAAGGCGTTCATTACGACGAAGTGCGCTATGAAGGCTACGGTATCGGCGGCGCGGCGATTCTGGTCGATTGCATGACCGACAACAAGGTCCGCACCGTCGCCGAGGTGCGGCACGCGTTTTCCAAGCACGGCGGCCACATGGGCAGCGAAGGCTCGGTGGCGTTCCAGTTCAAGCACTGCGGACAGCTGATCTTTGCGCCCGGCACGAGCGAAGACAAGGTCATGGAAATCGCGCTGGACGCCGGCGCCGACGATGTGATCGCGCATGACGACGGCGCGATCGAGGTGCTCACGCCGTACACTGGATTTGAAGCCGTCAAGCACGCGCTGCACGCGGCCGGATTGACGCCCGAGCTCGCCGAAATCACCATGCGCGCCGACAACCCGATTGAAGTGACAGGCGACGACGCGCAGAAGATGCAAAAGCTGCTCGACGTGCTCGAAGACCTCGACGATACGCAGGAAGTCTTTCACAACGCCGAGATGTCCGAATAATGCCTTGAAAGCACAACCATGAAAGCCGCAGCATGAAAGTTTTAGTCGTTGGCGGCGGCGGCCGGGAACATGCGCTCGCCTGGAAACTCGCCCAGTCGCCCAGGGTTCAGGCGGTCTATGTTGCACCGGGCAATGGCGGAACCGCGCTCGACGGTCGCCTCGTCAACGTCGATATCGCCGACACGCCCGCCCTTATTGCCTGGGCAGCTAGTGAA
>CAXSGT010000014.1:23077-29808 GCA_964236835.1 uncultured Polaromonas sp. | reverse complement strand
CCATCAACGCTTTCCCAAAAGCGGCGAGCGGCCGATCTTTTCCCGCGGCGTCAACAGCGCAGGCTTCGCATCCGAAAAACGCGCTTGCTCGATGGCCTTGTCAAGCGACGGCAGGCTCCAGGTCTTCTGCAGGCGCAGGCTGTTCATCCCGGCATTCCAGGCATGCAGCATCCTCTTGCCCGTCTCGTGAAACCAGGGGTGGCGGCCGGCCGTTTCAATCACCTTCGGCGTCACCTGGACCATTGCCTCGCAGATGCGCTCCACGCGTTCCCTGGCCTGCGCGGGCATCACGCCGCACCGCGTCTGCAGAAACCGCTCCAATGCCTTTCCCGGCGTCCAGCTGCTGCGCCCCTCGACAGGCATTCCCGGCGGGCTCTTCGCATAGTCGTCATAGACCGTGATGGTCAGCATGTCGTAGACGGGCGCCAGGACGATGCTCTCGCGCGACGCGTAGAGCAGCGCGATGTTCTTGGTATGGCAGTCGGCGTTGCGCAGCGCATAGGTCAGCAGCAGCAGATCCGCCAGCTGCGACAGCGCCGCGTTCCGCTGCGCCGGAACGGTCACCACATCCTTGATGCGGCCGACCACGCGCTCCCAGGTTGACTGGTATTTCTCTTCAGGCCGCAGCGACAACAAACTGCACAGGTCTTCCATGCCCTTGCGCGTGACGCCGTCGTTCTCGAAGTCGAAGCGATGCACCACGAGCGCCTGGCCGTCCTCGGAGACTTCGGTCGCCGCAGTGGATATGCCGGCCTGGCGCGACACTTCCATGCAGAGATGCTCGTTCAGCGCGATGCCCGGCAGCCGGGCGGTGGTGCCCTTGATGATGTACCGGTCGGTGGTCAGCGTCGCTTTGCCGTGTTCCGCAAGCGTGCTGGGCGAGAGGAACTTGGGGACGATGCCCGATACGCCGGACACCGCGTAGCGGCGCACCAGATCGACGAAGGCCGCCTCGGAATTGTCGCCCCGCAGAATTTCCGCCAGTTCGAAGGGCACGGGCGGCTGTGTCGGGTCCGCGCCGGGCATCGCCACCTTGACGCGTCCGATGGCGTTGCGCCCCACCACCGACAGCAGGTTGAGCGGCGACGCACCGACCTGCGGCCCCAACTGCTCCTGAAGCATGGCCAGCAGGAAGCCTTCCGGCAGGTTCATCCGGAAGATGGGATGCAGGTCGGGATAGGCATAGGACTCGGTCCGCACAGGCATCAAGAGCGAGACGAACTGCTCGGGCAGGGCATCCTGGCGATAGGCCATCACGTGGCGGAAACCATCGGCGGACTCCAGGGTCGCCACCGGCATGTCATGAACGAAGATGTGCAGCTTCATCAATTCGCTTCGCTGTCGCCGGCGAAGGCGCGCTGCCGTTGCGCGAGCGCGTCGTCGAGCGTGAAGCCGCGGTTCATCGGCACGTAGCGCATCTCGTAGCCGAGGACCTCCAGCAGGCGCAGCAGTTTGCGCGAGCCAAACTCGGCGACACCGCCCGTTTCGAAGCGCCCAAGCGTGGACTGACCCATGCCGCTCAAGGTGGCTAGTTCCTTTTGCGTCATGCCGCGCTCTTTGCGCAGGCGCGCAACCATGCGACCTAGATCAGACAGGCTGTTCATGCGCTTTATTTGCTATAAATCAATTTGCTTAAAATAGATGTTACCAAGCAAAATTTCTCTATTGGCATTTATTATATGACAAATACGACGTTAATTTAAGAAAAAGATTGACCACTTCGAGGTCGTGACGCTCTTAACCTCTGGGCATAACCTCCGTGCCAGCCGGTCAATAAACGCTGCAATAAACGCTGATGGATTTCGCTTTCCGGCGGTGGTCGCACAAACGTTGGAGCATGTTGACAGCGTTGCCTATGGCGCCCTGACGCGCCAGAGCCTCCACGCAATCTGGCCGGGTCTAACCCAGCTATCCCAGCTATCCACTCGATAGCAGCCAGCGCCTCAATTCGCGGCAAAACAGTAAAGCAGCCCGCCGCCGCCGGTGGCGTTGAGCGAAGCCATGTCGCAGCCGCGCGTCGGATGCGAGGAAACCCACGATTTCATCGGGGCGGACTCGTTCAGGCCGATCCGGTCGTGGTGGCCGACGGTGGCCGAGCCGGCGCCGCTTTTGGTCCAGTTGCCGCAGGTGGTGTCGGCGGCCGATGCGTCGAGCCGGCCGTCGGCGGTCGAGCCGGTCAGGATGTCGTGCATGTTGACCGTGTCGCCGCGGCCGCTGACCATGGCGCCTTTTTCCGTCAGCGCCGACTGCTTGTCGAGCCTGTTGTTCGCGCTGTGCAGGTCATCGACGCTGCTGGCCACCACCTGACCCCTGGCGTTTTGCCACGGGCCGCGGCCGATGCGGTCGCGCGCGTTGACGGCCGGGCCGGTGTCGGTGGTCGCGGCGCTGAGGTAGGCGCGCCAGGTCCTGCCGCCGGCATTCGCCGACGCGGCCAGCCGCTGGCAGTAGGCGTCGGCGCCGGTCAGGCCGCCCAGGTCGCCGCCCTTGCCCGGATTGGCGCTGGTGACGAAGAACGTCATCGGATTCATCGCGCCGCTTTGCGACATCGGGGACATCGGCGCGCAGGCGCCCAGAATTGCGGCGGCAGCAGTCAATGCGGCGATGGCGGCGAGCTTGAATCGTGTTTTCATGGATGTTTCCTGGAGTTGACGGGTTGAGTGGCGATGGGCCGAATGCACCATACCGCAAGGCCTGGCGCGGCTCAATAGCGTCTTCATCAGGTGCGGCTGGAACCCAGGCGCTGAAAACTACGGTTACTATAACTTCGATAGCTGACTGCGCCCGCCGCCATTGCGCAAAACGCTGTTTTTATGCCTTTTTAGCGCAGAGGCAGTTCAGCCGCCACGGCAAATCGCCCAGCCAGTTCGGCCAGCCCCAGTTCATCGAGCACCGCGCGCAGGCGGGTCTCGGCGGCGCGCGTCTTGCCGGCGTTCGGCGCCTGCGGCCGGCTCGCCAGGATCAGCTCGTTTTTCAGCGAATGCTCCCAGCCGACCAGCTCGGTGACGGTGACGTGGTAGCCGCTGGCCTCGAGCCGCAAGCAGCGCAGCACATTCGTGATCTGGCTGCCGAATTCGCGCGTGTGCAGCGGGTGCCGCCACAGCTCGGCCAGCGGCGTTCTGGCCAGGTTCAGCGTGCGCGATTGCTTCAGCACGCCGGCGACTTCGGCCTGGCAGCACGGCACCAGTACCATGTGGCGCGCGTTTTTCGCCAGGCCAAAGGCAATCGCGTCGTCGGTCGCGGTGTCGCAGGCATGCAGCGCGGTCACGATATCGATGGTGGGTGGCAGCCCGGCGGACTGCGTTGCGTCCCGCACCGACAAATTCAGGAACGACATGCCGGCAAAGCCCAGCCGCAAAGCCAGCGCGCGGGACTTTTCGACCAGCTCGGCGCGAGTTTCGATGCCGTAGATATGTCCGCCGGCGTTCTCGCCCCGACGCGCGACGTTGAAAAATAGGTCGTACAAAATGAAACCGAGATACGACTTGCCGGCGCCGTGGTCGGCCAGCGAAAAACCGTGTCCGCCAGAGGAGACTTCATCGAGCAGCGGCTCGATGAACTGGTACAGGTGGTACACCTGCTTGAGCTTGCGCCGCGTGTCCTGGTTTAGTTTGCCTTCGCGCGTCAGGATATGCAGCTCCTTGAGCAGCTCGATCGACTGGCCGGGCCGCAGTTCTTCGATGGCCTGCGCGGGTTTGGGTAGGTTGCCGGGTTTTTTCATGGCCCCGCAGTTTAGGGCGCTTGCGCGCCAACTTACCATCAGGTCTTTTGCAACACGGCCCGGACAGGCAAAAGGCTTCCCCATGCACACTCCATCGCACCCCGCGGCCCTGACCGAACCCGCCCGCCAGACACCGGTGTGGGGCCGCTACGACGTCGTCGTGCTCGGCGGCGGCCCGGCCGGCATCGCGGCGGCGACGGCGGCGGCGAACACCGGGCGCTCGACGCTGCTGATCGAGGCCTATGGCTTTTTGGGCGGCATGGGCACCGCCGCCGGGGTCACCAATTTCTGCGGCCTGCATGCCAATGTTTACGGCGCCATCGAACAGGTGGTGCATGGCGTCGCCGACGACCTGCTGGGCCGCATGCGCGCGCTCGGCGGCTTGAATGAGCCGCATGTGCTGTTCGGCGGCAAGATCGCCGCGCAGGCCTACGACACCGCGGCCTTCAAGGTTGCGGCCGACGCGCTGGTGCTGGCCAGCGGCGCGCAATTGCTGTTCCACGCCACCGCCGTCGGCGCCGTCATGAACAGCGCTAGCGAAATCGGCGCGCTGCTGATCGAGACCAAATCCGGGCGCCATGCCGTCATCGCCACCACTTTTATCGACTGCTCGGGCGATGCCGACCTGGCCATGCATGCCGGCGCGCCGTACGAAAAAGGCAAGGGGCTGAATGGCGAGGGCCACGACATGATGTACCCCTCGACGATGTTCCGCGTCAACGGCGTCGATCCGGTGCGCGCGGGCGACGCGTACAACCGTTTCGGCGCGATGATGGACGAGGCCGAAAAATCGGGCCGTAAATTCCCGCGCAAAAGCCCGATCATCCGGCCGCAGAAAAACCCGACCGAGTGGCGCGCCAACGTCACCCAGCTGGCCAATGGCGACGGCGGCCCGGTCGATGGCACCGACGCGGCGCAGCTGAGCGACGCCGAGATCGAGGGCCGGCGGCAGATCGTCGATTTCTTCGGCTTTTTGCGCGAATCTGCACCGGGCTTCGAGAACGCCTACATCCTGGAGATCGCGCCGCAGGTCGGAATCCGCGAAACCCGCCGCGTCGTCGGCGAATACCAGCTGGGCGAAGCCGACGTGCTTGGCTGCGCCAGCTTCGGCGACACCATCGGCGTCAACGGCTGGATGATCGAGGAACACATCGCCGGCAATATCGCCTTCAAATGGCAGGACATTCCGAACTGCCGGGGCTTCAACCATCTGCCCTACCGCATGCTGCTGCCGCTGGCGGTGGACAACCTGCTGGTGGCGGGGCGCTGCGCGTCGATGACGCACATGGGGCAGTCGGCGGCGCGCGTGTCGGGCAGCTGCTTTGTGATGGGCCAGGCGGCGGGAACGGCGGCCGGCCTGGCGATCGACGCCGGGGTGCGGCCGCGCGACCTGAACGTCGAAGCGCTGCAAGTCCGGCTTGAAGCCGACGGCGCCTACCTGGGGCGCGGCCGGCTATGAGCGCTGCGCCCTATCATCCGGTCAACGAAAGGTTTTTATGAAAAAACGCACTTTGGGCGCGCTGGCGCTGGCCTCGGCCCTTGTCGCTCTTGCCCCGCTGGCGCAGGCGCAAAGCAACGCCGCCGCGCTCGCCGTCTGGCCGACGAAACCCGTTCACATTCTGGTCGGCTTCCCCGGCGGCTCGACGCCCGACATGTCTGCGCGCATCCTGGCCGAGTCGCTCGCCAAGGTGCTCGGCCAGCCTGTCATCGTCGAAAACAAGCCCGGCGCCTCGGGCAACCTCGCCGCCGACCTGGTCGCCAAAGCCACTGACGATCACACGCTGGGCGTCGTCATCAACGGCAATTTGACTTCGGCCAAAGTGCTCAATCCGAAACTGCCCTACGACC
This sequence comes from uncultured Polaromonas sp., assembly GCA_964236835.1. Classification (GTDB taxonomy): domain Bacteria; phylum Pseudomonadota; class Gammaproteobacteria; order Burkholderiales; family Burkholderiaceae_C; genus Polaromonas. Next base: position 24,242 of record CAXSGT010000014.1, on the reverse strand, counting down.
CGGCGAAGGACTTCACCTACCTCTCGCTGCTGACGACCGCGCCGCTGGTGCTGGTGGCGCCTGCCGGCGCCCCCGAGGGGTCTGCGTTTTTTTCCTCGGCCACTTCCGAAGGCGACAAATGGAACTACGGCTCGGTCGGCAATGGCTCGGTGGCGCATTTGGGAATGGAGCTGCTGAAGTCGCGCGTCAAGGGCTTGAACCCGGTGCATGTGCCCTACCAGGGAAACCCCGCCGTCGTCACCGGCCTGCTCGGCAACCAGATCCAGCTGGCGCTGGTGCCGCCGGGGATTGCCATGGCGCAGGTCAAGGCCGGCAAGCTCAAGGCCATTGGCCTGACCAGCGGGCGCAGCACGCTGGCGCCCGAGGTCGCTCCGCTGGCCGACGCCGGCGTGCGCAACTTCAGCCTCGAAGTGTGGACCGCGCTGGTCGGACCGGCAAAGCTCTCCAAAGCGGCACAGGAGCGCTTGAGCGCCGAAGTGCCGAAAATCATCGGCAACGCCGAGACGCGGCAAAAGCTCTTCAACCAGGGCTGGCAGGCGGTCGGCACCTCGCCCGACGGCATGAAGCGGCGCGTTCGGGAAGAAGCCGCGATCATGAACGCTATTATTTCCGCGCGTGGAATCAAGCAGGAATAGCCGCCGCTCGTTTCCGGCGCGGCACTTTTTGCCATTCACCAACTCTCAACCGCCCTGATCTTGGGGTATTTTTCAAAGGAAAACTCGATGACCACCCCACTCGAAAAAGTGCTCTACACCGCCCATGCCCACACCACCGGCGGGCGCGACGGCCAGTCCAAGTCGGACGACGGCCGCCTGAACGTGACACTGAGCTCGCCCGGCGGCGCCGGCACCGGCACCAACCCAGAGCAGCTGTTCGCCGCCGGCTATTCGGCGTGTTTCCTCGGCGCCATGAAGGCCGTTGCCGGCATGAAGAAAATTACCCTGCCAGACGACACCAGCATCGACGCCAGCGTCGATTTGGGCAAGATTCCCGACGCCTACGGCATTGCCGCGCGGCTGGACGTGTCGCTGCCCGGCATGGACCGCGCCGCCGCGCAGGACTTGCTCGACGCCGCGCACAAGGTGTGCCCGTACTCGAACGCGACGCGCGGCAATATCGACGTGACGATCACGCTGAAATAAGCGGCGCAATTCCGCCCGCCGCC
>CAXSGT010000014.1:20927-22977 GCA_964236835.1 uncultured Polaromonas sp. | reverse complement strand
CCGCCCGCCGCCGGCCGGCCACCGGCCGCTGGTGCAACGACAATGGCGCATGACCGATTTCAACAAGGCTGCCGCGACGCGCGGCGACGAGCCGCATGTGTACGAACACCTGACGCCCGACGTGGTGCTCGACGCGCTGGCCAGCGTCGGCCTGGCCGGCGACGGCCGCCTGATGGCGCTGTCGAGCTATGAAAACCGGGTCTATCAGGCGCACCTGGAAAACCCGGCTGGCGACGCCGGGCTGGCGGGCGACATCGTGGTCGTCAAGTTCTACCGCCCTGGCCGCTGGAGCGATGCGCAAATCATCGAAGAGCATGAATTCGCCGACGAGCTGATGGCCGCTGAAATTCCGGTCGTCGGCGCGCTGGCGCTGAACGGCACCACGCTGAACCATTTCAAGGGCTTTAGCTTCAGCGTGTCGCCTAGCCGAGGCGGCCGCAGGCCCGAGCTGGAAAACCTGGACGTGCTCGAATGGATCGGCCGCTTCCTGGCGCGCATCCATACTGTCGGCGCCGCAAAGCCCTTCGTGCATCGCCCTGCATTGAGCGTGCAGACCTTCGGCCAGGATTCGCGCGACATTTTGCTCGCCGGCGGCTATCTGCCGCTCGACATGGAGTCGCGCTGGCGCGCCGCGTTCGACGAGGCGATGCAGGTGGCGCAAAGCGTTTTCGACAGCGCCGGCGATGTTCGGCGGCTGCGCCTGCACGGCGACTGCCATCCCGGCAATATTTTGTGGACACCCGAGGGCCTGCCGCTGGCGGGGCCGCATTTCGTCGATCTGGACGACGCCAGGAGCGGCCCGGCGGTGCAGGATTTGTGGATGCTGCTGTCGGGCGAGCGGGCGCAGCAAAGCCGGCAGCTCGGCGCGCTGGTCGATGGCTATGACGAGTTCGGCGAATTCGCTAGGGGCGAGCTGGCGCTAGTCGAGCCGCTGCGAACGCTGCGCCTGGTGCATTACAGCGCCTGGCTGGCGCAGCGCTGGCACGACCCGATTTTCCCAATCAATTTCCCGTGGTTCGGCTCGAGCGACTATTGGAAGGGCCAGGTCGATATGCTGGTCGAGCAGACCGAGGCGATGCAGGCAGCGCCGCTGGTGGCGTGAAGCCGGTTGCATTCCCCTTTCTTTCAAAGGACAAGCGCATGGTTAACAGATTGATTTGGGCATGGGTAATAATCTTAGCTGCAGCCGGCACGCTGTTTTGCCCGCTTGCAAAGGCGCAAAGCTATCCCGCCAAGCCTGTCAGGCTCATTGTCCCCTTCGCCGCCGGTGGCCCGGCCGATGTCTATGCGCGCTTTATGGCGCAGCGCCTGCAGGACGCACTGGGACAGAGCTTCGTCGTCGACAACCGGCCCGGCGCCGGCTCGGTCATCGGCACCGACGCCGCGGCTAAATCCGCGCCCGACGGCTACACGCTGCTCTTGATGTCGAACGCCCACACCGTCAACGAATCGTTGATCCCGAACAAGCCGTTCCAGCTGATGCGCGATTTCATCGCCGTCGCGCCGATCAACTACTCCGACCTGGTGCTGGTCGCCAACCCGGCGCTGCCGGCAAACACGCTCAAAGACCTGATTGCCCAGGCCAAAGCCCGGCCCGGCAAGCTGAACTACGCCTCGTCCGGGCCGGGAACGCCGTACCACATGGCCGGCGAACTTTTTAAAAGCATGGCGGGCGTCTATCTGGTGCACATTCCGTACCGCGGCAGTTCGGGCGCGCGCACCGACGTCATTGGCGGGCAGGTCGATGTGATGTTCGACGCCGTCACCACCATGGCCGAGCAGGTGAAGGCCGGCAAGGTCAAGGCGCTGGCGACCACCGGCCGGGCGCGCTCCGACGTGCTGCCCGATGTGCCGACGATGAGCGAAGCCGGCGTTCCCGGTTACGAAGCGACCATCTGGCTCGGTTTGATGGCGCCGCGCGGAACGCCCAAACCAGTGGTGGACAAGCTGAACGACGCGGTGTCGAAGATCGTCGGCCAGGCCGATGTGAAGCAGCTGTGGGCCAGGCAGGGCGCGACTCCGATGGTCATGACGCCCGAAGCGTTCGACC